>JBDKIR010000257.1:0-9530 GCA_039797035.1 Pseudomonadota bacterium
AAAGGATCGGGCTGATCGCCACGGCCTCCACTACCTATGATGCGCCCTATCATATCGCGCGGCGCTTTGCCTCCTTGGATCATATCAGCGCCGGGCGGGCAGGGTGGAATATTGTCACCACCTCCAACCCCGATGCCGCGCGCAATTTCGGCATGACCGAACATATGGACCACGCGGAACGCTATGCCCGCGCGCGTGAATTCCATGATGTTGTGACCGGGCTTTGGGACAGTTTCGCCGAGGATGCCTTCATCCGCGATAAGGAAAGCGGCATCTTCTGGGATCCCGCGCGGATGCATAAGTTGAACCATGAGGGCAAATATCTCTCCATCGCGGGGCCCTTGAACATCGCACGCCCGGTGCAGGGCTGGCCCGTGATTGTGCAGGCGGGGGCTTCCGACTCAGGTCGGCAATTGGCTGCCGAGGTCGCCGAGATGATCTTCGCCGCCGGCGGGCCCATTGCCGATGCGCGCGCCTATTACGCCGATATCAAATCCCGCGCCGCCAAGGCGGGGCGCGACCCAGGCTTGATCAAGATCCTCCCCGGTGCGCTGGTGACGGTGGCGGAAACGGATGAAGCCGCCCGCGAAAAACGCGCGCTGCTGGATAGCCTGGTGCATCCCGATAGCGGCATGGGCGCGCTTTCCATCGCGCTTGGCACCGATGCGCGCGCCTTTGATTTGGACGCGCCTTTGCCGGAAATCCCCGAGACGAATCAAAGCCAAAGCGGCCGGCAACGCGTGCTGGAACGCGCGCGACGCGATAATCTGACCGTGCGGCAATTGGCCATGGCACTCGGCGGCTATGGCGGGCTTTCCTTCACCGGCAGCGCCAAAAGCGTTGCCGATGAAATGCAGCATTGGCTGGAAAGCGAGGCCTGCGATGGCTTCAACATCATGTTCCCAACCATCCCAGGCGGGGTTGAGGATTTTGTGCAGTTGGTGGTGCCGGAACTGCAAAGGCGGGGGATCTTCCGGCGGGAATATGCAGGCACGACGCTGCGGGAACATTTGGGGCTGCCCCGGCCAAAGAATCAGTTTTTCTGAACAAAAGCAGGGCGTGTTACCCCCGAACCCCGCCAATAATTGAATAAACCAAAGCTTTGACATTACACTCCGCCCTATAACGCAAGGCGATAGGCTTCGCCGTTTCACGATGGGAGAATGACATGCTTCAAAGACGACACCTGCTCGGCGGCGCGGCAGCGCTCCCCTTCGCGTCCATCGGCGCCCCCGCCATTGCCCAGGCGCCGCGCGTGCTGAAATATGTGCCGCACGCCAATCTGCCGAATATCGACCCCTTCACCAATACCGCCTTCGTCGCGCGTGACCATGCCTTCCTGGTCTATGACCAACTCTATGGCATGGACGACAAGTTCCAGCCGCGCCCGCAAATGGTCCAAGGCCATGTTGTCGAAAATGATGGCAAGACCTGGCGTTTCACGCTGCGTGAGGGGCTGAAATTCCACGACAATACGCCGGTGCGCGGGCGGGATTGCATCGCCTCCATCAAGCGTTGGGGGCGGCGCGATGCCTTTGGCCAGGTGCTTCTGGCGCGGGTCGCCGATATGGTCGAAGTCAGCGACCGCGTGTTCGAGATTCGCCTGACCGCGCCCTTCCCGAAAATGCTCGATTGCCTGGCGAAGGTGACCACAAGCTGCCTGTTCATCATGCCGGAACGGCTGGCGAATGTTGATCCCTTCACGAATATCACGGAAGCGGTAGGCAGCGGCCCCTATCGCTTCATTCAGAATGAATGGGTGCCGGGCTCCATGCTCGCCTATGCGCGCAATGCGGATTACGTGCCGCGCCAGGAAGCGCCTTCCATGACCGCCGGCGGCAAGGTGACGCATTTTGATCGCGTGGAATGGCGGATCATTCCGGATGCCAGCACTGCATCCGCCGCGCTGCAATCGGGTGAGATTGATTGGTGGGAACAGCCGACCGCCGATCTGTTCCCGCTTTTCATGCGCGGTGCCGCGGCGCGCAACATCAAGGTGGATATCATCAATGACACGGGGCTGATCGGCATTTTCCGCCCCAATCATATGGCGGCGCCCTTCAACAACCCCGCCGTGCGCCGCGCCGTGCTGACCGCGGTCAATCAAATTGATTTCATGACCGCCGTAATCGGCACCGCCGGCGTTGAAGGCCGTGCTGATCTCCGCCGCGAAGGCATTGGCTATTTTGCGCCGGAAAGCCCCTTGGCGAGCAATGTCGGCATGGAACGCATGCGCAAAAGCATCGAAGCCGCACGTGCCGAATTGCAGGCGGCGGGTGCCATGGGCCAACGCCTTGTGCTGCTGAACGCGACCGATCTGGCATCGATCAACGCCGCCACACTGGTCGGCGCTGATCTGTTCACCCGCATGGGCTTCAATGTGGATCTGGTCAGCACGGATTGGGGCACGCTGGTGGCCCGCCGCGCGAGCAAGAACCCGCTGGAACAGGGCGGTTGGTCTGGCTTCTTCACCTTCTGGTCCGGCATTGACCATTGGAATCCGGCGAGCCACGCCTCCATCCGCGGCCATGGCGATAATGCCTGGGCCGGCTGGCCAACCATTCCGGCGTTGGAAGCGCAGCGTGATGCCTGGTTCAACGCGCCAGATGCGGCGGCGGAAGCCGCTGCGGGGCGGGAAATGCAGCGCATTGCCTTTGATGAAGTGCCCTATGTGCCGACGGGCATGTATTACCAGCCCACCGCCTATCGCCGGAACCTGACCGGCATGCTGAAGGGCCAGCCGCCGCTGTTCTGGAATATCCGGCGGGCTTAATCCAAACCCTGCGCTGCGCCTGGGCTTGCCGGGCGCAGCCGGGTTTCACGCGAAGCCGGCAAGGGGCTATAAGCGGGGCATGAGCGAAGCATCCCCAACCCGCCGGCTTTTTGGCACTGATGGCATTCGTGGCAAAGCGAATGCCGCACCCATGGATGCCGCCACCGCGCTCCGGCTTGGTCAGGCAGCGGGTAGTTTCTTCAATCGCGGCAATCACCGCCACCGCGTGGTGATCGGCAAGGATACGCGGCTTTCTGGCTATATGCTGGAACCGGCGCTGACTGCTGGTTTTATCGGCGCGGGGATGGATGTGGTGCTGGTCGGGCCTTTGCCCACACCGGCGATTGCCTTGCTCACGCGGTCCTTGCGGGCTGATCTCGGCGTGATGATCAGCGCCTCCCACAATCCATACGAAGACAATGGTATCAAGCTGTTTGGCCCGGATGGGCTGAAGCTGACCGATGATCAAGAAGCTGAAATCGAAGCCCTGATGGCGGGTGACCTTAGTGCGGCGCTGGTGCCTTCGGCGCGCCTGGGTCGCGCCAGCCGGCTGGAAGATGCGCCGGGGCGCTATATCGAAGCCGCCAAGGCTTCCTTCCCACGTGGGCAAACATTGGATGGGCTGCGCATTGTGGTGGATTGCGCCCATGGCGCGGGTTATCGCGTGGCGCCCACCGTGCTGTGGGAATTGGGCGCTGAGGTGATTTCCCTTGGCGTCGCGCCGGATGGCTTCAATATCAACAAGGGCGTGGGTTCCACCGCGCCCGCCGCCTTGGCCACCATGGTGCGCGAACGCCGCGCTGATTTGGGTATTGCCTTGGATGGCGATGCGGACCGTGTTGTGCTGGTGGATGAGGCCGGGGTGGTCATTGATGGCGATCAGTTGCTCGCCCTGATCGCCCATTCCTGGCACGCGCAAGGCCGCCTGACCGGAGGGGCGGTGGTGGCGACCGTCATGTCCAACATGGGCCTGGAGCGTTTTCTGGCAGCGCGCGGGCTTGGCTTGCTCCGCACCGCGGTGGGTGACCGCTATGTGGGCGAGAAAATGCGAGAGACCGGCTGCAATCTGGGGGGGGAGCAATCCGGCCATATGATCATGCCGGAATTCGGCACCACCGGGGATGGGCTGATCGCGGCGTTGCAAGTGCTCTCCGTTCTGGTGGAAGAAAAACGCCCCGCGAGTGAGGTGCTGCGCTGCTTTGCCCCACTCCCACAGCGCCTCGTGAATGTGCGCTATGCCGGTGCCTCACCGCTTGCCAAACCTGTGGTGACCGAAGCCATTGCGGCCGAGGAGGCAGGGCTTGGGGCGCGCGGGCGTGTGCTGATCCGCGCCAGTGGTACCGAACCCGTCATTCGCGTCATGGCGGAAGCTGAAGAAGAAGCGCTGGTGGATGGCGTGGTGGGTCGCCTGGCTGACCTGATCCGGGCGGAGGCGCGCGCAGCATGAAGGGGCGTGTACTGATCATCGCCGGGTCTGATTCCGGCGGCGGTGCGGGCATTCAGGCGGACCTCAAGGCTGTGACAGCGCTCGGTGCCTTTGGCATGACAGCCATCACGGCGCTGACGGCGCAGAATACGCTTGGCGTGCATGCGGTCATGCCGGTGCCGCTCGATTTCCTCCGCCAACAGATCGCGGTGGTGCTGGATGATCTGGGCGCCGATGCGCTGAAAACCGGCATGCTAGCCGATAGCGCGACCATTGAAGCGGTATGCGATGAAATCGCTGCCCGCGCGCCATCGGTGCCTTTGGTGGCAGACCCGGTGATGGTGGCCAAGGGCGGCCACACTTTGCTGGTGCCGGACGCGGCGGAGACCTTGAAGCGCCGCCTTTTGCCCATCGCTGCCGTGCTGACCCCCAATCTGCCAGAGGCCGAGGCGCTGTGCGGCTTTGCCATCCAGGATGTCGGCGCGATGCACCAGGCGGCCAAGGCGCTGCTGGCGCTGGGCCCCAAGGCTGTGCTGTTGAAGGGCGGGCATTTGCCGGGCGATGAGGTGGTGGATCTGCTGGCGACCGGCACGCGGATGGAAATCTTCCGCGACCGGCGGATTGACACCCGCCACACCCATGGCACGGGCTGCACGCTGGCAAGCGCAGTGGCGGCCGGCCTGGCGCAGGGGCTTTCCTTGCGGGATTCGGTGATCCGCGCCCGCGCCTATGTGCGTGCGGCCATCGCTGCCGCGCCGGGTTATGGCGCCGGGCATGGCCCCCTGGATCATGCGGTGACCTGTTCGCCGGATGTTTTGCGCTGATTTCAGCCTGATCAGCGTTTTCTTCAGGGTTTGTTAATCTTTCCTGGCGCAGTTTGGCGGCATGGCCGTCAATATGAGTGCCTCCCTGATGGCGAGCCTTTTTGGCCAACAAGGCCAAGCCTCGCTGACGCTTCCTTCGGGCAACACCGCCGCGGTGGCGAGTGCGGGTGATGCCGTTGTGGCTCTGCGTCGGCTGACCAAGGCCGGGGAAGAAGCCAAGGGGCTTGAACGCGAAAAAAAGGATCCGGTGACGCTCACCGCCTTGGCGCAGTTTCGCAAGGCGCTGGAAACCGCGCCCTCGCTCGACAAGGCGCTGTCTGATCCGCGCGTCTTGAAGGTGTTGATGCCAGCACTCGGTTTGCCGGATCAGGTGGATAATCCAGGCCTCGTCAAACGCGCCTTGCTGTCTGATCCGAATGACAGCAAGGGCGTTGCGGCCCAGCTTGGCACCTCATGGAAAAATGCCGCCGCGACGCTCAAGCTGAAAGCGACCACTGCACCAAAGACCACTGCCTATGAAGGCTTGGCCGACAAGGTAACGACAGCGATTGCCGCCATGTTGCGCCCGGGTGAAAACGCCACCATGGAACGCGCGAAGCTTGAGGTGAATTACACCGCCGGGGCGGCGCTGAGTGCGATGGGCATGGGCGAACCGCCCGCTTTTGATCTGCCGACCGAAGCGCGTGACGCCTTGCGGGAAATGGCGAAACGGGCGCGCAACGGGTCTTTCGATACGGCCGTGCAAGTGGTTGATGATGGCCTTGCGGCATTGGCATCGGCCAGCAGCCTTTCGGCGGCAGATCTGAAAAAAGGCCGTATGGCGCTGATGGATGCCGGCATTGCGCTGGAACAGGTGCGCCGCAATGCCAGTGGTGTCGCCGCCCGGATTGAAGCGCGCGTCGCCTTGGATACACCAGAACGCCCGGCCATGGCGGCCGCTTTCAAGACGCGTCTTGACCAATTCCAGAAGGATGGCGTCGACAAGAATGTGAATTTCGCGCTGGAAGTCGCCGCAGAAATGGCGGGGCGGATGATGGCAGCCGCATCCAGCACTACGGAAAGCAGCGCAGGCCTCGCCCTGCGCACAAAAGCCATGCAGGCGTTGAATGGGCGCGATGGCAAGGTGACGGCGATCATGCTGCCCGGTGCTGCCGTACCGCGGATTGCCCAGGCCGATGCGACCAAGATCATGGAGGCGATGAAAAAAACCAGCCCCTTGGGCAGCCTGGGCGATCCGAAAATGATCGATATCCTCGCCAATGGCTTCACCAAATACGAATATCGCACCGGTTTGAGTGACGCCAATCCAGGGATGGCGGATGCGCTATATTTTCTTGAAAGCGCCAAGGATGTGAAAAGCACTTACAATATTCTGGGCAATGGCGTGTTGCGCCGTGTTGTCATGGGGGCACTTGGTCTGCCTGACCAAGTGGCCATTCAGCCCGTTGAAACCCAGGCACGGGCCATTGAAGCGCGCATGAAATTGGCGGATCTGCAGAACCCGACCAAATTGCGCGCCATGGCTGAACGCTACCTGATGTCTGAAGCTGATAAGGCCGCAGCCAATAACGCCAGCAGCGCCAGTGACACCTGGGGCATGATTACAAGCCTTTCCATCAAGGTCTGAAGCTGGGTTTGCGGTCTGCTGGCCGCCGTTCTATGCGCTGACCCCATGAAGCTTCCTGTTTTCCTGATAGACGCCTTCACCACACGCCCCTTTGCCGGCAACCCGGCCGCAGTGGTTCCGCTTGAGGCACCCTTGCCTGATGGCCTGATGCAGGCCATGGCGGCTGAGCATAATCTTTCCGAAACCGCCTTCGTGATGCGGGAAGGGGCGGCTTGGCGGCTCCGTTGGTTTACCCCGAAGGCCGAGGTTGAAATGTGCGGCCATGCCACGCTCGCCACCGCTTATGTGCTGGTGCGCGAATTGGGGCAGTCGCCGCCGTTCACCTTCCAGACGCTTTCGGGCCCGCTGGTGGTGGAAGCGGATGGTCCGCGTTTCATCCTGGATTTCCCCGCACGGCTTGCAGAACCGGCCATACCGCCAGACGGGCTCGCAGCAGCGCTTGGGGCAACACCGCGGGAGGTTTATCGCGCCCGGGATTGGATTTGCGTAATGGAAAGCGCAGAACAGGTGGCGGGCCTCACCCCGGATCATGCCGCCCTGGCGGCGCTGCCTGGGCCGGAGCGCGTGATCGTGACCGCGGCGGGCGGCGATGGGGTGGATATCACCTCTCGGTTTTTTGCGGTGAAAGTGGGCGTACCGGAAGATCCGGTGACGGGCACGGCCCATGTGCAGCTGGTGCCCTTCTGGGCCGGGCGGCTTGGGCGCAAATCCTTGGTCTGCCGCCAGGCCAGCGCGCGCGGTGGCACATTATGGTGTGAATGGCGCGGTGATAGGGTGCGTATGGCCGGTGATGCGGTGCTTTACGCCAAGGGCGAAATCCATTTGCCGATGATGTGAAGTCAGGGCGCTGTCCTGATTGATCATGCGCAAGAAAGCGCGGCGCGCGCTGGGCGAAGGGGGCTGTCTTGCCTGTCAGGAGAGCCCCCATGCCCCATACGCCACAACCCCTTGATCCGCGCCGCCATTGGTATCTTTTGGCCAATGGCAGCCGCGCCCAAGCCTATGTGAAACGCGTTGAGGATTCCGGTTACGACATGGTGCAGGAATGGGATGCACCGCAGGCGCGGATGCGCGATTCCGAATTGGGCGAGGATCGGCCCGGGCGCGCCTTTGCCGCGGGTGGCAGCGCCCGGCGCAGCGGCATTGAATTGGATGGCAAGGATGACAGCCCCAAGGAACATGCCCGGCGCGATTTTCTTGAGGCCTTGGCCGAGGATGTCGCCAAGGCTTTGGCCGCCAAGGAAATGGATAGCATCGCCATCATCGCCCCCGCCCCGGTGGCCCATGCCATCACTGGCCATTTGCCCGGGCCCGCGCGCAAGGCCGTGACCGGGGAAGAACATCACGACCTGACCAGCCTGCCGCATGCCGATGTCTTCGCCCGGCTGGATGCCTTCCGCCATCGGATGTAGCGGCCCTGGCCTTGACCTCAGGGCGGGCGGCGCCCCATCTCTTACCACATGAGCGATAAACGCCCGCCCATCATCATCGATATGACGCCCGAGGGCGAATTCCGCGACGCACCGCGCCCCCCGGCGCGGCGTGGGCTGGAAGGGCTGCTTGCCCGGCTTGGCGGTGTGGCCATGTTGGTGGCGCTGACCGCCGGCGGCCTTTTGCTGGCCGCCATGGCATTATTCGCCATTGGCGTATTGCTGCCGATCGTGCTGACGGCAGGGGCGATTGGGGCAGCCACGCTCTGGTGGCGGCTACGTAAACTGCGCGCGCGCGGTGACAGCGCAATCATCATTACCCGCCTCGATCAGCGGGGCGATTAGCGCCCTATTCCGCGGCGAGTGCCGGGGTGTTTTCCGCCTTCATGCCAAAGACCTCGGCCAGCAGCGTATAGGAACGCCGCCGGGCCACGGCGTCATGGCAATGGGTGATCACGGCGAATTCCGAAATACCGCCATGCGCCGCTGAAAGTGCTTCCAGCTTGGCGCGCACCTGTTCCGGCGTGCCGACCATGGCCTGGGCGCGGATTTGCTCAAGCCGCGCCAATTCCAGATCGGAATAGGGATAGGCTTCCGCTTCTTCGACACTGGGCAAGGGCATGAACATGCCGCGGTCACGCTTGAGCCGCCATAATTCGCGCGAACGGAACAAGCGCCGCGCCTCGGCTTCCGTATCCGCCACCAGGCAAAACACGCCAAGCGCGGGATAGGGCGCGGCAAGGCGCGCGGGCAGATCAGGCTTGGGCTGGAAGCTTTGGCGATAGATCTCAATCACCTGCTCACTGCCGCCGCCATCGGAAAAGAAATGCGCAAAGCAATAGGGCAGGCCGAAATACCCCGCGACTTGCGCGCCGTAATCCGAACTGCCCAGCACCCACATTTGCGGGCGTGTGGTGGTAACAGGTTGGGCGATGATGCTGGCGAAGGGGTGGTTTTCCGGCAAGCCGTCGCCATGCCAGCCCAGGATTTCCATGATCTGGTTCGGGAAACGCTCTGCCGCGCGCGCTGCATCGGGATTGAGCGCAAAGGCGGTGCGACCATCAGACCCGGGCGCGCGCCCGACGCCCAAATCAACGCGGCCCGGCGCAATGGCTTCCAACATGCGGAATTGTTCAGCGACCTTCAGCGCACTGTAATGCGGCAGCATGACGCCGGCGGAACCAATGCGGATCCTGCTGGTGGTGGCGCCAATGGCCGCAAGCAGCACTTCCGGGGCGCTGCCGGCATGGGAAGCGCTATTGTGATGTTCCGCGCACCAATAGCGATGAAAGCCCAGGGCTTCGACATGCCGGGCGAGGGCCAGGGTTTCCTGAACCGCCGCGGCCGGGCTGCGCCCCGACGCCACTGAGGATTGGTCAAGGACGGAGAGGATGAAACCGGTCATGCAGTAAGGTTAGCGCAATCTGCGCCGGAGGGGAGGGGGGTAGGC
>JBDKIR010000258.1:0-3327 GCA_039797035.1 Pseudomonadota bacterium
CTTCGGCCGCCCTGACCCGCCCGGCGGAACTCCGCTACGCCAATGGGGTGTTTACGCTGCACTGACGCCAGCGCCTTCCCCGCGCAAGGTGGCATCAGGGGCTGTCGGGGCGCTTTTCCCCAAGAATGGCCTAGCCGCCGCAAAGACTATGGCCTGGCGGTTAGGCTGGCTGCCTTCTGGCCAGGCACGCCCCGCTAGTCGCCGCGGTGCCCCAAGGCGGCAGCCTGTTTGAGCCAGCCGGCGCGCCGGTCCCCATCAGATGGCTTGATGGGCGCGAAAAGCGTGGTCTTTGCCGAAATCCCGCAAAAGCCGAAAACTTGCCGCCGCAATTGCCGCTCCAACGGGAAGCCCCAT
The DNA here is from genome assembly GCA_039797035.1 of Pseudomonadota bacterium. Taxonomy (GTDB): domain Bacteria; phylum Pseudomonadota; class Alphaproteobacteria; order Acetobacterales; family Acetobacteraceae; genus Neoroseomonas. The sequence continues at coordinate 355 of JBDKIR010000258.1, forward strand.
AACCAATGCAGCACAAAAGGTGGCGTATCCGCCGTGAGCAGGAGCCGAGCCGAACGGCCTTGCAGCAATTTATCCCAGCCCTGCCCCTTGGCGCGGTACCGGAAGGCGAATCCCGGCAACAAAACCTGATCCAGATAAGCCTTCATGGCTGCCGGCAGGCCGCCCCACCACATCGGGGCAGCCAGAACCCAATGCTCGGCCCAGGCGATATCTGCCTGCTCCCGCAGAACCCATGCAGGTGGCGCTGGATCCACCTTGGCATAATCCGGCGCAGCGAGTGTCACATCCACATCCGCCAGATGGCGCAGCATGACCTCATGGCCCGCAGCCCGGGCGGCTTCGGCATATGCGTCGGCCAAGGCGGCACAATAGCTTTCTCGCCTCGGATGGCCGACAAGGACGAAAATGCGGGACATTTCCTGATTCCTTGAAAACTGGAAATGTTTGTATAGGTCAAAAAGTTACCACTGGCAACATTATGATGACAAACCCCTCTCCGACACCGCCAAGAACGACCTTCCACCATGGCCATTTGGCGGATGCGCTGGTGGCGGCTGCCTCGGCCTATATCGCGGCGGAGCGTTCCGTGGCCTTTTCCCTGCGCCAGATCGCCGAAGCCGTGGGTGTCAGCCACACCGCGGCCTATCGGCATTTTCGGTCAAAGCAGGATCTGATCGTTGAATTGGCGATACGCGGTTTTCGCAGCCTGCAGGAAGCTTTGCGCCGCGCCACGCCTGAGGCAGGTGACCATCTTGCCGCGCTGGCGGCATCCGCGCGCGCCTATGTGGCGCATGGGCTGGCCAATCCCGGCCATTACCGCATGATGTTTCATGGCGATTTATGCCAGGAATATCATCGCACAGAACTTTCCGAGGCCGCCAAGGCTGCCTTCAATATGCTGCTGCATCTGGTGCAGCAGGGCCAAGCTTCCGGCGCCATTCGGCAGGACCGGGACGCCATGCCGCTTGCCGCCGGCCTCTGGGCCGCCTTGCATGGCCACACCATGCTGCTGCTGGATGGCCAGATTTCAGAAGGCGGATCGGCACCCGCGCCAAGGATAGAGGCAAGCCTGGATGATTTATTGGTAGTATTGCTGGCCGGCTGCGCCCCACCCCAGCAAGCAGCGCCGCAACAGTGAAAGACCTTCAACATGCGCCATATTCAGCAACCGGGGCCTGCGGGGCCGGAACGCATCATCGCCCATCCGGTGCGCAGCCAGGCGGTTGATGTGGAACTACCGCGCGGCGCCAGCCTGCTGACCGCTTTGCATGATCTGGCACGGGGCCATGGGGCTGAGGGCGGGTGCCTCACGCTCTCGGGTGGCGCGCTTGGGCCTTTCGCTTATGTGATCCCGGCATTGGCGCCCGATCCAACGCACGCGGCCTATTACAGCGACACTTTCCGCCCGGCAGGTGCGACGCGGCTTGATGTGGCTTCCATCACGGTCGGTTTTCGCGATGGCGCGCCCTTCTTTCATTGCCATGGCTTTTGGACCGAAGCCGATGGCCGCGCCGGCGGCGGCCATATGTTGCCCGACGAAACCTTCATCGCCGCACCAATCCGCGCGACTGGCGTGCTGATCTCTGGCGCAAGATTTGAAGCGCGGCAGGATGCGGAAACCGGCTTCAAGCTGTTCACGCCTGTTGCCACCACGCCGCCTGGCGCCACCAGCGCCAATGGCATCGCCATCCGGCTTTGCCCCAATCAGGACATTACCGCGGCCCTTGAAGCGGCGGCGGCGGGTGCTGGCTTCGATGTGGCGCGGCTGCATGGTGGTGTCGGCAGCATCATCGGCGCGCGTTATGCCAATGCGCCACCGGTAGATAATTTCGCGACTGAAATGCTGATCCGCGAGGGGCTGATCCGCGCCGGTGCCACAAGGCTTGATGTCGCACTGGTGGATCTGACCGGGCAATTGAGCGCAGGGGTACTGACGCCCGGCGATAATCCTGTGCTGATGACGCTGGAAGCGGTGCTTACGCCTGCCAGCGTCTGATCCGCGCAGGCCGCAAGCCGAAGCGGTGAAACAGCCGCGCGACTCAAGTCAGAGGATGATCCGGCTGACCGATCATCTTCTAAAGATATTTGCCGCGTTCCAGAATCTCGAGCGTATATTCCTTGTAGGTGATGCCGAGTTCCTCGGCCCGCGCCAGTCGTCTTAATGCAATTTCGCACGGCGGGGTTTTCCAGGCGCGCTTATGCGCACGGCGCCAATTCCAGGCACGCCAGGATGCGTTGACATCTGCTTCCTCCTCCAGCGGCGGGCCGCCATTATGGCGCGGCGCTGGGGGCAGCATGTCAGATGCCGCTCACCGGCGGCAGGGTGGCTGCGAAGGAAGGCCGATCCGATGCGCGGTCAAACCAGGTGGCAAGGCCCGGCAGCGCCTCACGCCAGGCCCAAACGCGATGGCGCCTTTCGCAATAGCCAAGCACGGCCAGCAGCGCGAGGAAGCCGGCATCTGGCGCGGCATAGACGCCGGCAGCGACATCCGCCTGCAAGGCCGTGGCGATGCGAAGCGCGCGGCCTTCTTCCAGCGCAATCACGCCCGGGGATCTTTCATGGACAGGCCGGCGCAATTCGCGGTTCCAGACCGCAATGCCATCCAGCATGCCAAGCACGCGGCCATAGGCGGCAAGCCGCTTCCATCCATCGGCCGCATCGCCAAGCAGGCGCTTTTCCGGCGCCACAAGGCTATCCAGCACCATCAGGATCGGCGTGGTTTCCGTAACCGTCGTGCCATCCGCAAGCACCAGGGACGGCACGCGCCCCACCGGATTATGCGGCAATAATGTGGAAGCGGGATCGCGCAATGTCGTCTCCACAAAAGGGATCCGTTGCGCCAAGCCAAGTTCCAGCACCGCCATGCGGGCGATGCGGGCATAGGGAGAGCCATGGGAATGAAAAAGCTGCATGGCGAAACGCTAACCGGTTAAACCGCGCCTGACGAGAGCCGGCATGTCATCGCTGTTTGA
>JBDKIR010000259.1:0-10936 GCA_039797035.1 Pseudomonadota bacterium
CCTCGGCTACCAGCATCCTGGCAGGCAAAATTCGATCCGCGAAGGGGTAGATTACAGAATTATCATCCAGGCCAGGGGAAGGCTGGTTTCCTTTTCCTTTTGCCTCCGGTAGCTTAACTAAATTCGGCGTCAGAAGTTCGTCAAAACAAGGCGAAACGGCCAGCGACCATCTAGATCAGGGAGCGAAATATCAATGGCGCCATTCTTGGCGTTCAGTCGAGCGATCGACTGGATCAATCAAAGCATAGGTAAATTGTGTGACTGGCTGGTCCTATTGGCCTGCCTGGTAAGCTCCGTTAACGCCATGATGCGCTACGGCTACGACACAAGCTCGAACGCCTGGCTCGAAGCCCAATGGTACATGTACGCGACAATCGTCATGCTCGGCGCCAGCTACACGCTGAAGAAGAATGAGCATGTGCGCGTCGACATCCTTTACATGAACCTATCGCGCCGCGGGCAGATCATACTGGATATCGCGGGTACGATCGTCTTCATGCTGCCCGCCTGTATCTTGATGGGCTGGCTCAGCTGGCCCTTCTTCATGCAGTCCTTTTCGGTGAATGAATGGTCCAGCAATGCCGGTGGCCTGCTGCGGTGGCCGGTGAAATTCCTGGTGCCGCTTGGTTTCGCGTTGTTGACCCTGCAGGGCATATCGGAACTGATCAAGCGCGTTGCCGCGCTTGCGGGGCATGAAATCCCCGACCTCGAAGCCCATTATGAGAGGCCGGTGCAATGATACCTTTGGAATGGATGCCGCCCCTGATGTTTGCGGGGCTGGTGCTGTTTTTGATTATCGGCTTCCCGGTCGCCTTCTCCTTGGCTGCGGTTGGCTTGTTCTTCGGCATGATTTCCATGGCGCAGGGCTTCTTCACGCTGGACTTCCTGCAAGCCATCCCCGGGCGTATTTTCGGCAGTATTCTGTCGAATGATCTGCTGCTCGCCATTCCATTCTTCACGCTCATGGGCGCGATATTGGAAAAATGCGGGCTGGCGGAAGATATGCTGGAAAGCATGGGCCAGCTTTTCGGCCCCTTGCGCGGCGGCCTTGGCTATTCCGTCATCATCGTGGGCTTCATCCTGGGCGCCATCACGGGCACCGTGGCCGCGCAGGTGATTGCCATGGCGCTGATCACCATGCCGGTGATGATGCGCTACAATTACAATATCCGTTACGCGACGGGCGTCTTGGCCGCATCTGGCACCATTACGCAGCTGGTGCCGCCATCGCTCGTGCTGGTGGTGCTGGCTGACCAGCTGGGCCGTTCGGTGGGCGATATGTACCTCGGCGCCTGGGGCCCTTCGCTGCTGCAGATTGCGCTTTTTGCCCTTTATACTTGGTTCCTGACGATCATTCGCCCGAATGATCTGCCGCCGGTACCGCGTACGCTGACGGGCCGCCCGCTGCTGATCAAGTGCATGTGGGGCATCATTCCGGCGGGCGTGCTGATCTTCCTTGTGCTTGGCACCATCATGATGGGCCTTGCCACGCCAACGGAAGCCGGTGCGCTTGGGACGGTGGGTGCGATCATCCTGGCGGTGTTGCGCAATACCAAGATGCAGAAATCGGACCGGCTGGCCTATACGGTCGGCCTGATCGCGACAGCCGGATGTATTGCCTTCAGCCTCACCATCGGCATGAAGACCATCCCCTTCCGCATCAGCTTCACCGCTCTCTTCCTGGCGCTGATCTGGCTCTGCTGGCGCGCTTGGATTGAGAAGGAATTGCATGACCTGATCGTGGAAGGCATGCGGGCCACCATGCGCATCACCTCCATGGTGGCGTTCATTGTGGTGGGGGCAACCTGCTTCTCCATCGTCTTCGCCGGGGTGGATGGCAATCTTTGGGTGGAACATGGGCTGACCAGCCTGCCGGGCGGCGTGTGGGGCTTCCTCATCGCGGTCAATCTGCTGGTCTTCTTCCTGGCCTTCTTCCTGGATTTCTTTGAAATTGCCTTCATCATCGTGCCGATGCTGGCGCCGGTGGCGCAAAAGCTGCTGACCCCGGTGGTGGGGCCGGAAGCGGCGCTGATCTGGTTCGGCGTGATGCTCTGCGTGAATATGCAGACAAGCTTCATGCACCCGCCCTTCGGCTTCGCGCTGTTCTATCTGCGCAGCGTGATCCCGAAGACGATCAGCAGCGCGGATATCTACTGGGGCGCCATTCCTTGGGTGGTGCTGCAGCTGATCATGGTGGCGATCGTGATCTTCGCGCCAATTACCGTGACCTACTTCCTCGACGCGCCATCGAATGTCGATGTGAATTCGATCCGGATCGAAATCGCGCCGCCGGCGGAAGAAGATGATGTGCCGCCCCCCTCCTTCGGGTCAGGGCCGGCGCGTTAACAACAGCGAGCGCCGCCTAAGCGGCGCCGCGCAACAGAAACCCCCATGGCGATGCCATGGGGGTTTTTTATTGCGCTTGGCCTGCGGGCAAAAAAAATCCGATCAGGCCCAAGGCCTGATCGGATGCCAGACTGGCCCCTGTGATAGGGCCAGCATGAACGCTTTACATGCGCCCAGCCGCCGACATGGCGCCCAGGAAGTTGTCGAAAGTGCCTTCGGCAACACGGAACCAGGCCACTTCGTCAGTCCGGAAGGCCTTCATGCTGTCCAGCATGCGCTTGAACATCGGGTTACGGGCAGCGACTTCGTCGTAATACTTCCAGCTTTCGTCGAAGCAAGCCTGCAGCACGGGCCGCGGGAAGGGCTTCAATTGCGTACCGCCAGCCAGCAGGCGCTTCATCGCCGGCGGGTTCACGGCATCATATTTCGGCACCATCCAGGAGGTAACGAGACCCGCCGCGGTTTCTATCATGGATTGGTAGATCTTCGGCAGGGACTGCCAAGCGCGTTCATTGACGAAGAGCGAGCCAATGGAAGCGCCTTCCCACCAACCGGGGTAGTGATAGAAGCGCGCCACCTTGTTGAAGCCGAGCTTTTCATCATCATAGGGGCCGACCCATTCGGCCGCGTCGATGGTGCCGCGTTCCAGCGCCGGATAAATATCGCCCGCACCAATCTGCTGCGGCACAACGCCAAGGCGCTGCAGGATTTCACCAGCGAAGCCACCAACGCGGAACTTCAAGCCGCGCAGGTCTTCAACCGTGTTGATTTCCTTGCGGAACCAGCCGCCCATCTGGCAACCCGTGCCACCGAAAACGAAGGAACGGAAACCATAGGAACGATAGAATTCCTGGATCAATTGGTTGCCGCCACCATTCGCCAACCAGGCGTAGGTCTGGCGCTGGTTCAAGCTGAAAGGCAGACCCGTTTCGAAGACGAAGGAAGGATCCTTGCCGAAATAGTAATAGGCCGCCGTCTGGCCGCATTCCACGGTGCCATTCTGCACGGCATCTGCCACCTGCAAGGCGGGGACGATTTCGCCCGCGGCAAAGGTGCGGATCTGGAATTTGCCATCGGACATTTCATTGATGGCTTTGGCGAAAAGCTCCGTACCGCCGAAAAGCGTATCGAGCGATTTCGGGAAGCTTGAGGTATGGCGCCAGCGCACTTCCGGCATGGCTTGTGCCAGGGCGGGCGTGGCGAGCGCGGTAGCGGCAACGGCTGTTGTGCCGAAACCAGCCTTTTTGATGAAATTACGACGTTCCACTTTCGGGAACCTCCCTGTTTCAATGTTGAGCAGACTCATCCAGTGCCCTTATGCCGGGTCTTGGAAGACTCTAGGAACGTTTCTACTACGGCAATTCTCATTGGAAAAGCCGAGTTTTGCGGGGATTTTGGGGGTTTTGCCCCTTCAATGGCCCGATTTTGCGCCGTAGGGGGCCGAAGACAGCCGATCCACCACGGCAATCCCCAGCGCCGATATGATGAAAATCGTATGGATGATGGTCTGCCACATGATGCCTTGTTCGGTATAGGCGGCATTGGGCGAACCAAGATTGCCCGCTTCGATAAAGGTCCGCAATAAATGGATCGAGGAAATGCCGACAATCGCCATAGCCAATTTGATCTTGAGGACGCTGGCATTCACATGGCTCAGCCATTCCGGCTGATCCGGATGACCGGCCAGATGCAAACGGGACACGAAGGTCTCGAACCCGCCGACAATGACCATAACCAGCAGGTTTGAAATCATCACCACATCAATCAGCCCGAGCACGATCAGCATGATCTGCTGTTCGCTGAAATGCTGCGCCTCCATGACCAAATGGGTCAATTCTTTCAGGAACTTATAGACATAGACGCATTGCGCGAGGATCAGACCGAGATAGAGCGGCAATTGCAGCCAGCGCGATCCGAAAATCAATTGGGGCAAAGGGCGCAAAGGCTTGAACTCAGCTGGGCTGGCCATAGGGATCCTCGAAAAAGCATAGGGGAAAGCCGGTAGATAGGGGCTTCGGCGCCGGATTGAAGGGGCGCGTCCTGGTCCAGCCCTGGCAGAGCCCGCCGCAAAATGGCTAGATGGCGCGATGAAACCCTGGATGGCCGCGCTCGGCTCCACAATGCTGATGCAGCTGGTCGCTTCCTTCATGGGGCAAAGCCTGCCCGTTATCGCCCCGCTGATCATGGCGAGTACCGGGCTCGCGCCCGAAAGGGTGGGCAACCTTTCCTCCCTCACCGCTTTTGGTACGGTCTTGTACCTGTTGGTGGGCGGGGGCTTTCTGGCACGGCTTGGCCCGGTGCGTATGCTGCAACTGGGCACCGCCATGGCCGTGACAGCCTTGCTGGTCGCAAGTTTGGGCTATGGCTGGGCCATTTTCGCGGCCGCCTTCATGCTCGGCCTTGGCTATGGGCCAACCCCACCGGCGGGTAGCCGTATGCTTGCCGCCACGGCGCCATCGGCCCATCGTTCCTTGATTTTTTCCATCAAACAGGCAGGCGCGCCGCTTGGTGGCGCCTTTGCCGGCTTCATCGCCGCACCGGTCGCCTTGGCCTATGGCTGGCCGATCGCCCTGCTGGTGGCGCTGTCAGCCGGGGTTTTGGCCATTCTGGTGGTGCAGCCTTTGCGCCGCGATTTTGATGCCGGACGTGACCGGGCACAGCCGATTGGCTTCAGGGATATTCTTGCCCCCAGCGCCATTGCCGCGCCGCTTGCCGCGCTGCGCCACAGCCCCATGCTGCCCAGAGTCACGCTGCTTTCGGTTTCCTTCGCGATTTCTCAGGGATGCCTGTTTTCCTTCACCGTCACCTGGCTGGTGGAAAGCCGTGGGCTTGGTTTGGTGACAGCGGGCAGTCTGTTTGCCGCCATGCAAATTGCCGGCGTTATCGGGCGTATTCTGCTTGGGTGGTTTGCGGATCATACGGGCCGCGCCCTGATGAACCTGGTGGTGCAGGGCCTGATTGGCGGCATGGCCATCATGACCCTGGCCTGGTTGCCCGCTGATTACGGGTTTTGGCCGCTATTGTTGTTATGCGTGCTGTCGGGTTTTTTCGGCGCTTCCTGGAATGGCATTTCACTGGCCGAGGTCGCGCGCCTGGCGCCCCCGGGGCGGGTTGCTGACGCCACGGCGGGATCCACCATTTTCATCTTTTTGGGCTATGTCGCTGGGCCGTCGCTTTTCGCCACACTGGTCAGCCTGACCGGCAGCTGGGCGCTACCGCAGATATTGGTCGCGGCCCAGCTGATGCTGATGGCGGGCCTGGTCGGCCTTAGTTTGCGGCGCGCTTCATGAAGCCCAGGCGGGTAGGCGCTTCTGCTTGAAGGCGGCGATGCCTTCCTTGGCTTCTTCGCCCGCGGCGCAACGCGCAAAGGCCTGCGCGCCGGCCTCAGCATAACCATCGGGTGAAAGCGGGCCGAGGGCGGCGATCAGTTTTTTGGTCTCGGCCAAGGCGCGTGGTGCGCCCTGGCGGCAATCCGCAATCACCGCCGCCACCGCCGCTTCCAAGGCGGGCGCATCGGCGACCATTTGATGCACCAGGCCGATGCGCGCAGCCTCAGGCGCATCAATCACATTGCCTTGCAGCACCATGCGCGCGGCATTGCTCCGCCCCATGCGGCGCACCATCCAGGGCAGGATTTGCGCCGGCACCAGGCCGCGCTTGGCTTCCGGCGCGGCAAAGCGCGCATCCGCGGTGGCAATCGCGATATCGGCGGCGCAAACCCAGCCAAGCCCGCCGGCATGGGCCGAACCTTGCACGGCAGCAATCACCACCTGTGGCAGGTTGCAAAGGCGCACAAAGCGCTGCCCGGTGGCATGGTTGCGTTGCTGCGCAGCGGCCAAGCGTTCGGCTTCCGTGCCTTGGGAAGCGACCTCGGTCAGATCCAAGCCGGCGCAGAAATGCCCGCCGGCACCGGAGAAAATGACGATGCGCGCTTCGGTATCCTTTTCCAGCGCATCCAACGCGGCATCCAAAGCGACCCCCATGGCGCTGGACATGGCATTGCGCCGATGGGGGCGGTTCAGCGTCAGGCGCACCACAGGCCCTTCGCGCGTGATCAATACGGGCGTTTCAGTTTCAGACATGTGATGCGCTTTCCTGCGTTTTACGAATTCGGCCCGCGTTCCATGGAATAGGGCTGCCAGCGCTTGAGGTTTGACCCCGACAGCACCGTGGGATTGACGCAAGACAGCGGCCAGCGCCCGGACAATACCAGGGAGATATTCTGCCCCACACGGCGCTTGCGCGCCGGATCAAACCGCGCAGAGGCCGAGGCGTTATGCGGGGACAGGATCACATTCTGCATCTTGTGCAGGGGATTATCCGGCTTGGTCGGTTCAATTTCAAACACGTCAATGCCCGCACCCGCGATCCAGCCCTTTTGCAGCGCCTTGATCAGCCCGGCTTCTTCCACCGTGGGGCCACGGCCGGTGGTGATGAAGAGCGCATTCTTCTTCATCTGCTTGAAGTGCTTTTCCTTGAAGAAGCCACGGGTTTCGGGCGTATCCGGCAAATGCATGGACACGAAATCAGACGTGGAGAGCAGATCCGAAAGGCTGGCCGGTTCCACGCCAAGCGCGGACATGGTCAGTTCTTCCACGAAGGGATCGAACGCCTTCATGTGCAGACCAAAGGCGCGGGCGCGATGCGCGGTGGCGCGGGCGACGCGGCCAAAGCCGATGAAGCCCAGCGTTTGGCCCATCAGGCGCGGGATTTGCAGCAATTGCGGCCGGCCTTCACCCCAGCGGCCTTCACGCACCATGCGGTCCTGTTCAATGCAGCGGCGATGGGTCGCCAGCAGCAGCATCATGGCGTGATCGGCGACTTCTTCAATGAAGGTATCCGGGCAATTCGTCACCGGAATGCCCTGCGCGGTCGCCGCCGCGACATCCACATAGTCAACGCCCACAGAACCCAGCGCAATGATGCGGCACTTCTTCAGCGCCTTGATCATCTTGGCATTGAATTGCATGCCCTTGGCGTAAACTGCATCAGCCTGCCCGGCCTTGGCGATGAAATCCTTTTCGGTCGGCTGGCATTCGATGATCTCCACCCCCATGCCTTCCAGCGCTTCAAGCTCATAATCATAGCCGCCGCCAGTGGTGGTGAAGGACGCCGCCGCGGGCGTCAGGATGGTGAATTTCGCCATATGCTTGGTCCTTTTCAGCTCATTCCTTGACCGCGCCGGTCAGGGAGGAAACGTAGTAATCGACGAAGAAGGAATAGAAGATCGCAACGGGGAGCGACCCGAGCAGCGAGCCCGCCATCAGCGCGCCCCATTGATAGACATCGCCCGTGACCAATTCTGTCAGGATCGCGACAGGAACGGTCTTCTTCTCACTCGATTGGATGAAGGCGAGGGCATAGATGAATTCATTCCAGGAAAGCGTGAAGGAGAAAATGCCAGCACTGATCAGCCCCGGCACGGCCAGCGGCAGGGTGATCTGGCGCAGGATCTGCAACCGCGTTGCGCCATCAATCAGCGCGCATTCTTCAAGCTCATAGGGAATGGATTTGAAATAGCCGATCAGCAACCAGGTACAGAAAGGCACCAGGAAGGTTGGATAGACCAGTATCAGCGCAAAGGGCGTATCAAAAAGCCCAAGGCGGAACACCATGGTTGCCAGCGGAATGAACAGAATGGAAGGCGGCACCAGATAGGCCAGATAAATCGCCAGCCCGACATATTGGCTGCCGGTAAAGCGCAAGCGCTGGATGGCATAGGCGGCAAGGGTCGAGCTGACGAGCGACAACACCGTGGAGCCGATCGCCACCATCATCGTCGTCATCAGCCATTTCGGATAGGCCGTATTGAACAGCAAAAGCCGAATGTGATCGAGCGTGGGTGAGCTGATCCAGAATGGATTATGCGTCTTGTAATCATAGAGTTCCGCATTCGGTTTGAAGGCGGTGATGCTCATCCAATAGAAAGGGAACAGCAGAATGATCAGAAAGCAGGCCAATGGCAGATAGATGGTGACCATCCGCCGCGCGCTGCTATCCCAGGCCATGGCTTCAGAGGGCGGGGCAGCGCTGGATTGGGTTTCGGGTTCTTGGGTTGTGGCGCTCATGGCTTTTTGCTCCCGGCGTCAGTCATTGCTCTCACCCTGCTGCCATTTGCGCCGCGCCAAAGCGAAATAGCTGAACAGGGTCGCGAAAACGAGGAAGGGGATCATGGAAACGGCAATCGCCGCGCCTTCCCCCAATTGCCCGCCAGGGATGCCGCGCTGGAAGGCCAGCGTCGCCAGCAGATGGGTGGAATTCACCGGCCCACCGCGCGTGATGGCATAAACCAGCTGGAAATCCGTGAAGGTGAAAATGATGCTGAAGGTCATCACAATCGCCAGGATCGGCAACAGCATGGGAAAGGTGATATAGCGGAAGCGCTGCCAGGCCGTAGAACCATCCAGCAGCGCCGCTTCATAAAGCGATGGCGAAATGGTTTGCAGACCAGCCAGCAAGGAAATCGCAACAAAGGGAATGCCGCGCCAGACATTGGCTGCAATCAGCGACCAGCGCGCAGGCCATGCGGTATTGATGAAATCCACATTGGTATCGCGCAGACCAAGTTCGATCAGCATCCAGGAAATGACGGAGAATTGCGGATTATAGATCCACCAGAAAGCCACCGCCGTCAGCACGGTTGGCACGATCCAGGGCAATAGGATGATGGCGCGCAACAGGGATTTGAACGGCAAATGATTGTTCAACAGCAGCGCCAGCCAAAGCCCCAGCCCGAACTTACCAATCGTGGCAATGCCCGTGTAAAACACACTGTAGAAGACCGCATTCCAGAAAATGGGGTCTTCGAACATGAATTCGAAATTCTCGAGCCCGACGAAACGCCCACTCCGGCCGATCGTGGTATCGGTAAAGGCAAGCCAGATACCAAGACCAAGGGGATAGGTCAGAAAGACAGCGAGCAGCCCCACCGCAGGCAGAAGGCATGCAATGACAAGAAAGGGCTTCCAATCGAGCAATCTGGTCAGCCAATTTTGCTCGATCTTTGGCCTGACCCAACCGGCAGTGGTACTGGACATTATCAGGGCTCCGGCAAAGGGGCGGCCTTTACGTAGAAGGCCGCCCTTGTTTCATTCAGCCGCGACGGAAAATGCGCCGTGCGCGACGGTCAGCTTCGCGCATCGCCGCATCCGGCGTTGCCTGGCCCGAGGCCACTGAAGCGAACATCTGCACCAGCACATATTCTGCATTGGCCTGGCCGGAGGCTTCCGAAATCGGGCCCTTATAGCCATTCCAGAACTGGTTATTCATGGAATCGCGGAAGAGCGTGATCTTCGGATCGCTGGTCCAAACCGCGGATGCGCGATAGGCATTCAGCGGATGCGCCCAATAGCCAAGATTGGCATTCAGCCAGGGCTCATATTGTTCCTGTTCCATCATATAGGTCAGGAAGGCCTTGGCCGCATTCGGGAAGCGGCTGTGCTTGAACACCATGGCGTTCAGCGTCAGCGGCGCGCTCGGCCAGCTGGAAGCAACGCCAAGCGGCATCACCGAATGTTCGGTATCTTCCGCAATCGCACGCGTCGCCGGGTCGTTCTTGAGCGCGAAATAGAGCGACACGCCATTCGATGTCACCCAGCAGGTATTCGCGGCATAGGCCTGGTTATTGCTGATATCGCCCCAGGAAATCGTGCCGCCATCAACAAAGGTCGGGTACAGTTCCTTCAGGTAATTCAGCGCCGCAAGCGTTTGCGGGCTGTTCACGGAAACCGCGCCCGATGGATCCGTGATGGAAGCGCCATGTGACCACATCAGCCAATTGGCGAAGCCATTGCCGTCACCCACCGCATTGCCCAGCGCGAAGCCGGACGGCTTGTTGATGCGGCGCAAGCGCTTGCACATTTCAAGGAAGCCCGGCAGATCGGAAGGCGGTGCGTCATACCCCGCTTCCTTCACGGCGGATTTGCGCCAGACCAGCGGCCCGGCCGTACCACCGAAGGGCAAGCCGATCCAGTTATTGGTGCCATGCCGCTTGCCGAGCTTTTCGCCGACAAACATCCAGCCGCCATATTTCTTGCCGAGATATTCGGCAATATCCGAAAGCTCTACCAGCTTGTCGGCATAGATATGCGGCGCGTCACCAAAGCCGATGATGCAATCCGGGCCCGCGCCGGTATTGGCGGTAACAGCGGTTTGCTGATTGATGTCTTCCCAGCCGACGAAATCGACGCGCACCTGCACGCCGGTTTGCTGGCTGAAGCGCGCGGCGGAAGCGCGGAACACTTCTTCATCCGGCTGCACGAAGCGCACCGGGCGCAAAATGCGCAGTGTGGCACCGTTTTCAATGGCAAGGCGCGGCGCGGCCACGCTGCTATCGCCGCGAACCTGGCTTTGCGCCAAGGCTTCGCCACCTGCCGCCAGCGCTGCCATGCCAGCGCTACCTGCAAGAATACTACGCCGTGTGATGATATTGGCCATGTTTCTTCTCCCTGGTTATGCGTTGTAACGAAGTTACAGCCTCTGTCCGCTTGCCTTGTCGAAAAGATGCACAAGGGCAAGATCGGGTGAAACAGCCAGCACTTCGCCATGTTGCGCGGCGATGCGCTCGCGGAAGGCGCCCATCAATGACACT
>JBDKIR010000260.1:0-7371 GCA_039797035.1 Pseudomonadota bacterium
TATAGTCCAGCTCCACCGGCGGTCTTTCGCGCTCCGCGCCGCGGCGGCGGAGTTCCTGCTGCAATTGATGGGACCGCAGGCGTTCCGCTTCGCCCGGCACCACGCTATCGCCCGCATTATCTTGCGCTGAACCGCCCGTGTCGCGGCGGTCGCGCCCAAGCGGATCACGGCCTTGGCCAAGCTGGTTTTCCTGCCCCTGCCCTTCGCCGCCCTGCTGGCCGCCGGCCATTTCCTCACCCTCACCCTCGCCTTCCCCTTCGCCGGGTTGCGGCGGGCCGAATTGCCGCTGCATGCGTTGCGACATTTGTCGCCCGCCTTCGGTCAAGGCGCGGATGGCCTGTTGCTGTGCACCGCGCGGGTCGCGCCCTTCGGCGAGCGCTTCCGCTGCATCGCGCATGGCACGATCAGCTTCCGCCAAGGGGGCGGGTACATCGCCGGTCAATTCGCCAAATTGCTGCATCAATTCGCCGAGCGCACGGCGTAGCGCACGTTGCGTGCGCGCATCGCGCGCGGCCTCTTCCCGGGCCTCGGGCCCTTGCGGGCGCGGCGGCGGCGGTCGGCGCATATCGGTGCGGGTATTTTCCTGCTCCCCACTGCGGCGATGCGCGCGGTCGAGCATTTCAGCCTCGCGCCGCACCATATCCTGCAGCGCGCCCATTTGCTGCTGGCCGCGTTGGCGCTGCTGGCGCTGCCGTTCCTCGGCGCGGCTTGGGCGGCCTTCTTCCAGGGCTTGCAGCATTTCCTCAAGTTCGGCCATTTCGCGTTCGGCGTCTTCCTGGCGGCCATCGCGCGCGGCGTCTTCCAGGCGGCGGGTGCGGCGTTCCAATTCGCGGCGATCAAAAACGCGCTGCTGCGGGTCGTAGGACAGCGCTTCATTGTTTTCGCGCTGCATGCGTTCAGCGAGTGCTTCCAGATGGCGGCGAATGGCTTCGCGCAATTCCTGAATGCGGCGCTGCAATTCGGCGCGCTGTTCAGGGCTGCGTTCCGGATTGTCTCGCCGGGCTTCCTCCAAGGCCTCACGCAGGGCTTCACGCGCCTGGTTCAGCGCGCGCGCCGTGCGGTCCGTGCGGCCTTCTTCCAAAGCCACCGCCACATCCCAAAGGATTTGCTGCACTTCCGGCACGGCTTCATCACGCCGATCCCGCATCAGCCGATGCCGCGCGGCGCGCAGTGTCAGGAACATGCCTGTGTCATGTTCGAAGGCTTCCGGCGCATTGCTGATGCGGTCCAATTCGCGCCGCGCTGGCTCCCGCGCGCTGGGGTCGAGTGACAGCGCACGCCGCACGGCAATCAATTGCTGCGCGACAGGATGCGAAAAGCGCCTTTCTGGCAGTACCAGAAACACGCCTTCGGATTTGCCTTCCTGTGCCGCGCCATCGCGCGCGAAAAGCCGCGCTTCCACTTCCAGCCCGGCCCAGGGATGCGTCGAAAAATCAGGCTGAGCGGCACCTTGCGCCTGGCGTGGCGTGCCGCCGGGCAGGGGCATATCCTGTGTCACAGGCGGCGCGGATGGCCGTTCCTTCAGGCGCAATTCCACCCGCAGCGCCAAAAGCCCCCAATCATCCTCGGCCTTCCAGGGCAGACGCAGGCCAAGCCCGCGGCCCGCGCGTGTCGGCGCGGGGTCCCAGGTGACGCGCGGCGGCGCATCGGGGGTGACGGTCAGCGCCCATTGCGCCACATCACGCCCATCGCGCTGCAGCACCAAGGCGCCGCCTTCGGTCAAGGGCAGTTCCAGCGCGTGGCTTTGCGCATCCAGGCGCGTGAAAGCATGGGCGGCACCACTCAGGCGCAGTTCCGGTGGGTTGGTGCTGCCCGAGAGCACCATTTGCAACCGGCTGCCCGCCGGCACCGCCACCGCACCGCCTTCAGCCTTCAAAAATTGCGGCGGCGCGCCCGTGTAAGCGGGGGGCGTCACCCAGGCTTCAAACCGCATCGCCAAAGCTGTTGGCGCGGAAGCCGGTTCCGCGAAGGGCGGCACCAGGGCAGCGATCAGCCGTTCCGGTGCCTCCCGCCCGGCCATGCCAAGCCCGGCCACCAGCGCGACCAGCACCGCTGCGCGCAAGGCGCGCGGGTCCCGCGCTGCAAGCCCCGGTGCGGGCCGCGCCACGCGAAGCCGCCCAAGCGCTGCCACCGCACGGTCCCGATGCGCCTGCCAAAGCGCCTGCGCCATGGGGTCATTCCCGGCGGGGCGATCCGACAGCACGGCGAGTGGGCGATGGGTAAGGCCGGAATCGCGTTCCAAGCGCCGCGCTGCGGCATCCGGTGCGGGTGCACTCAGCCCAAGCGCAGCGCGATAGCCGCAATAGCCAAGCACGGCGGCGAAGCCGATCAGGATCAGCAGATGCGCTACCGGCGGCAGCGTGGGCAGCAGCCCGGTGAAAGCCAGCGCCAGAAAGGCGCCCAATACGCCAAGCGGCGGCCAAAGCGCGCGCCAGGCACCTTCCCACCACAACGCCAAACGAGAAAGGCCAAGCTTCAAGCCAAGGGCACCAAGCCCCTGGTCTTCAGGCGGCGCTTTCCCCGGCGGTGGGTTCATTCCATCAGCCATTCCGGCAGGCGCTGGCCGGCATGCAGGGCTTCGAAGGATTGCCGGTCCCGCACCACGGCGAAGCGCGCGCCATCCACCAAAACCTCCGCCGCCAAGGGGCGCGCGTTATAGGTGGAAGACATGGTGGCGCCGTAAGCGCCCGCATCCAGCAGCGCGACCAGGGCGCCAGGTGGTAGGTCCGGCAAAGCGCGGTCGCGGGCGAAGCAATCGCTGCTTTCGCAAACCGGGCCGACCACATCGGCGGGTGCCGTGGGCGCAACAAGCGCGGTAGGCGCAACAGGCAGAATGCCGTGCCAGGAATCATACATGGCCGGGCGCAGCAGATCATTCATCGCCGCATCCAGCACGACAAAGCGCCGCGCCGCGCCCTGCTTTTGCAGGATCACGCGTGAGAGCAGCACCCCCGCCGGCCCGGCAATCCAGCGCCCCGGTTCCAGCATGACCGGCAGGCCAAGCCCACCCAGTTCCGCCTTGATCGCCCCGGCCAAAGCGGCCGGCGCGGGGGCGATTTCATCGCGATAGGCAATGCCAAGCCCGCCGCCGCAATCCACACGTTCAATCGGCAAGCCCTGCGCGCGGATGGCGCCCACCAATTCCGCGAGCCGCGCATAGGCCGCGCGATAGGCGCCCATGCCGACCGTGATCTGGCTGCCGATATGCGTTGCAATGCCAATCGGGCGAATACCGGGCAGCTTTGCCATGCGGGCGTAAAGCGCCAGCGCGTCATCATAGGCGACGCCGAATTTGTTTTCGCTGAGGCCCGTGGTGATCTTGGCGTGGGTCTTGGCATCCACATCGGGATTGACGCGAATGGCCACCGGCGCTGTGCGTCCCATGCTGGCGGCGATGGCGGAAATCATGTCGATTTCCTCAATGCTTTCGGCATTGATTTGCATAATGCCTTCAGCAAGCGCCAGGCGAATTTCGCGTTCGGATTTGCCAACGCCGGAAAAGACAATGGCGCTGGCCGGAATGCCGGCGGCCCGTGCGCCGCGCAATTCACCCTCGCTCACCACATCAGCGCCGAGGCCTTCACGCCCGAGCAGCGCCAGCACGGCCAGATTATCATTTGCCTTGGTGGCGAAATGCACCGTGGCGGTCAGCCCGGCATCCGCCAGCGCGCCACGCAGGGCCCGCGCCCGGCGGCGCAAAGTGCCGGCGGAATAAACCCAGGTCGGCGTGCCCACCACTTCAGCGATGCGCGCCAAAGGCACATCTTCCATCACCAGCCCATCATGGGCGTGGCGGGTCAATTGGGGGCGCTGCGCGAGAAGTTCAGCGAAAGACGGATCATTGCCCGGATCATGGGCGGGAGCAGGGGCGGCCATGCCCCTATTGTCGTGATGCGCGGCGGCAACCGCAAGCCACAAAGCGCTGGGCGTGGCTCAGCGGCTTGGGTAGGTGCGCGGATAGGTGATGTCTTCCGCCGGGCCGGGTGGGCGGATCGGCCCCATGCGGCCGCAAGCCGAGGCCAGAAAGGCCACCGCCAGCAACAGCAACAGGGACCGCGCGCTGAACCTCATGCCAGCTTGGCTTTCCATTCGGCGGCCATGGCGGCGACATTGGCTGGCGCTGTGCCGCCATAGGAGGTGCGTGAGCGGACCGAGGCTTCCACCGTCAGCACATCAAACACTGCCTGTGTGATGCGCGGTTCCACCGCCTGCATCTCCGCCAGCGTCAGGCCGGAAAGATCAACGCCGCGCGCTTCCGCCTTGGCCACCAGCGTGCCGGTGACGTGATGCGCATCGCGGAAAGGCATTTTCAGGTTGCGCACCAGCCAATCCGCCAGATCGGTCGCGGTGGAAAACCCAGCCCCGGCGGCGGCAGCCAGACGTTCCGTCTGCGGCTTCATGTCACGCACCATGCCGGCGGTGGCGGCCAGCGTCAGGGTCAGGTTTTCGGCGGCATCGAAAATGCCTTCCTTGTCCTCCTGCATATCCTTGAAATAGGTCAGCGCGAGGCCCTTCATCACCGTGAGCAAACCCATCAGCGCGCCCATCACACGGCCGGTCTTGCCGCGCACAAGTTCTGCCGCATCAGGATTGCGCTTTTGCGGCATGATGGAACTGCCGGTGGTGAAGGCATCGGACAGCTTTACAAAGCCGAAATAGGGGTTGGTCCAGATCACGATTTCTTCCGCAAGCCGCGAAAGATGCACGCTGCACATGGCGCAGCAGAACAGGAATTCAGCGGCGAAATCGCGCGATGCCACGGCATCCAGGCTGTTGCGCATGGGCCGGTCGAAACCCAGCGCCTTGGCGGTCATGTGCCGGTCAATGGCAAAGCCTGTGCCCGCCAGCGCCGCCGCGCCCAGCGGGCTTTCATTCAAGCGCGCGCGGCAATCCGCCAAGCGGGAGAGGTCACGGGAGAGCATTTCAACATAGGCCAGCATGTGATGGCCAAAGGTCACTGGCTGCGCCGGCTGCAAATGGGTGAAGCCGGGCATGACGCTGCCGGCATGTTCTTCCGCACGCACGACCAAGGCGCGCATCACATCCTTGATCTGGCCGGAAAGCCCATCAATCGCATCGCGCACCCAAAGCCGCACATCCAAGGCCACCTGGTCATTGCGCGAACGCCCCGTATGCAGGCGCTTGCCGGCTTCCCCGATGGTTTCCGTCAGCCGCGCTTCGATATTCATGTGAATATCCTCAAGCGCGTCATCAAAGGGAAAATCACCGGCTTCGATACGGGCGGCGATTTTTCCAAGGCCGTCCCGGATCGCGGCCTCGTCTTCTGCGCTGATGATCCCTACATGCGCCAGCATGGCGGCATGGGCCAAGCTGCCTTGGATATCCTGGCGCCACATCTTGCGATCAAACCCGATCGAGGCATTGATGGCTGCCATGATGGCTGAGGGGCCTTCGGCGAAACGTCCGCCCCATTGCTGATTGGCGCTGCTGCTCATGCGAAGGGAGTATCTTTCGTGCTGGTTCTGAAACGCCGTGCCGTGATGTTTGGCACCCCGGCCTTGATTGGCGCGACCCTACTCGCGCCCGGAGCATCGCGGCAAGGGTGGGCGGCCAAGGGGCTCGAGAAATTGCGCGAAGCCGCCAACCCGGCGCCGGCGGCGGCGATTACCTTCACCGATGCGGATGGCAAGGAAACGGGGCTCGCTGCCTTTGCCGGGCAGGGGCTGGTGGTCAATCTATGGGCCACCTGGTGCCCGCCCTGTGTCGCGGAAATGCCCGCGCTGGACCGCCTGCAAGCCATGCTGCGGGCCGAGCGTATTGCGGTGCTGGCGCTGTCTTCCGATCGCGGCGGGCGGGCGCAGGTGGAGCCCTTCTATCAGCGGTTGGGGTTGAAGGAGCTGGCGATCTGGCTCGACCCGCGCGGCGCGGCGGCGCGGGCCTTGGGCGCGCGGGGCTTGCCGACCACAGTGATTATTGACCGCGCCGGGCGGGAAGTGGCGCGCTTGGAAGGCGAAGCGGCCTGGGATGCGCCGGAACTGGTGGCGGCGGTGAGGCGGCTTGTCGGGTAACCCTTCAAGCCTTTTGCATGCCATGTCATGTTGGCGGTGATCAGACAGGAACCCACACCATGCGCCTTGCGGTCATCTCCGACATCCATGGCAATGTCGCTGCCCTTGAAGCGGCGCTGGATGATATCGCGCGGCGCGGCATCACCAATATCATCTGCCTTGGCGATTGCGCTTCCGGCATGTGCTGGCCGGGGGAGACAACGCGCCTGCTGATGGACAGGAATATTCCGACCATTCGCGGCAATCATGATCGCTGGCTGACGGATCGCGTGGCGGAGGGGCTGAAGGGCCAGGATGGCTTCGCCTTCCAGGAAACCACTGCCGATCAGCGCGCCTGGCTTTACGCCTTGCCGGAACGCCTGACACCTGCCCCCGGTATTTTGGCGTGTCATGGCACGCCATCATCCGATGTGCGGAACCTCTTGGAAGACCCGCGCCATGGCATTCTGGTGCCCTCCCCGCTTTCGGCCATTCGCGAAAGATTGGGCGAAGATGGCATGGCCGCGCGCGTGGTTTTGTGCGGCCATAGCCATCAATCGAGCATCATCCACATGCCGGGCGATGGGCCGCTTGTGGTCAATCCCGGCAGCCTGGGCCTGCCTGGCTTTCGTGTGACGCGGGGCGATCATCCGCATCGGGCCGAGGCACGTTCGCCGCATGCGCGCTACGCCATCATCCACGCCACTGAAGGCGCAAAGCCGATGGCGGAGCTGATCTCCCTTGTCTATGACTGGGAAAGTGCCGCGCGGCGCGCCGAGCAAGTTGGCGCCAACCACGCCTGGCCCCATGTGCTGCGCACCGGGTATTTGCCGGAATCGCTGGAAGAATAACGCGCCCGCTTCGGGTCAGATTCGCCCGAAGCGTTGCAGCGCGGCATCCAATTCGCCCGCGCGCCTTTCGATGCTTTGCACCTGATCTGCGGAGGGGCCCCCGGCGCGCGCGGCTGCGGCGCGCCGGTCACGTTCCAGCGCTTCCAATTCGGCTTGCAGGCGGGCGGCTTCGGCTGTGGCGGCCGGGTTTTGTGTGCGCTCGGCGCGCAGCTGCTCGAGCGTGGCGCGTTGCTGCGCCAAATCGCGCTGCAACCGCGCAAGCCGCGCTTCTGAAGCGCGCACCGCCGCAGCGCTGCGCGCCGCTTCGGCCTGAGCCGCATTATTGCGCTCGGCGGCCATTTGCGCGGCGCGTTCCTGCAGCGCGGCGGCGTTTTCCAATCTTTGCGCGCCGCGCTCATCCTCGCCAGTCACGAAAGCCGCACAGCCTCCGAAAAAACCACGCTGCGACGCAGGACCAGCGCCAGAGAAGCCTGCGACAAGAAGGAGAGTGCCCAGATAGGCAGAGATAAGGA
>JBDKIR010000261.1:0-2804 GCA_039797035.1 Pseudomonadota bacterium
CGGCGCGTGCCATGCTGCCCGCATGTCGAACTTCACACGCATTACCTTGCCGCTCGCGGCAGTGAATTTCATCAATCAGGCGAACCGCAGTTTGGTCGCCGTGATTGGCCCCTTATTGGCACTTGAATTCGGCTTATCTGCTGCCGAACTCGGCCTGCTCGCTGCCTGTTTTTTCGCAAGCTATGCTGCGGCGCAATTACCCATTGGGCTTGCCTTGGATTTGCAGGGGCCACGGCGTGTGCAAGCCTGTTTAGCTTTGATCGCTGCCACAGGCTTTCTGATCAGTGCCTTTTCCAGTGATGTGTTGATGTTGGCGGCAGGGCGCGGGGTGGCCGGGGTTGGTGTGGCCGCCGGGTTGATGGCCATGCTGAAGGCCAATACGCAATGGTATCCCAAGGAAAGGGTGGCCGCGGTCACCGGGGCTGGGCTTTTCTTCGCCTCCATGGGCGGGCTTGCCGCGACCATCCCGGTGCAATGGTCCTTGCCCTTCATCGGTTGGCGTGGCGTTTTCATGGTGCTGACGCTTTTGGGTGTGCTTGTTTCGGCCTGGATCTGGTTTTCGGTGCCCACCGCGCCGCCGGGGGCGATCGCGCCGCCGCGCCGTGGATTGCGGCAGGAGATTTCCGAATTCGGGCGGATTTTTCGAGATCCGCATTTTCTGCGTCTGGTGCCGAGTGTCGCCATGCTTTCCACGCTCAATTTCACCTTTCAGGGGCTTTGGGCGGGGCCTTGGTTGCGCGATGTCGGGGGCTTGGATGATGGCGCGCGCGCGGCGGCCCTGTTCATTTATTCGCTGGGCATGATGACTGGCAGTCTGCTCACCGGGCAGGCGGCTTCCTTTGTTCAGGCGCGCGGCTTTTCGCCCATGCTGGTGCCCTATATCGGGATTGCGGGCTGCCTTATCGCGCAAGCTTTGCTGATGCTGGGGCCGAGCAATTTCTGGGTCATGTCGGGCTTGTGGTTTTTCTTTGCCTTCGCGGGTTCCGTTGGCCCGGCGGGTTATGCGGCCATTGGGCAAGGCTTTCCGCCAGCGCTTGCCGGGCGTGTCGCAACCGCCATCAATTTCTTGATGCTTTGCATTGTTTTCTTGTTTCAGACAGGCATCGGTGCCATTCTGGATTTGTGGCCGCGCAATGCCAGCGGCGGCTGGGCGCCTGAAGGCTATGTCTGGGCGCTTGGCATGACTTTGTCCGTCCAGGCCGCCGCTGCCTTATGGGTTTTCCTGCCGTGGCGGGGGTCACAAAAGGAATGAGCCCGATGGAAAAGCGCGTCACGAAAATCCTGGATCGCTATCGCGTGACCAAGGGGCGCGGTTTTCGTCTGAAGGATTTTGATCCAGGCGATACGGCCGGGCTTGAAATGGAAAAAGCCGCCGCACAGGCCCTGTTGCAGCAAGGGGTTGATCGCCTCGCGGAAATGCAGGACCGGCTTTATGCCCAGGATCGCTGGTCGGTCTTGTGTATTTTCCAGGCCATGGATGCCGCCGGCAAGGATGGCGCCATCAAGCATGTGTTTTCAGGCGTCAATCCACAGGGCTGCCAAGTGCATTCCTTCAAGGCGCCAGGACCGCTTGAATTGGATCATGATTTCCTCTGGCGCCATGCCATTGCCCTGCCGGAACGCGGGCGCATCGGGATCCATAACCGGTCCTGGTATGAGGAAGTACTGGTGCTGCGTGTGCATCCGGATTTCCTCGCGCGCCAGAAGCTGCCGCCATCCCTGATGGGCAAGAAGATCTGGGACGAAAGGCTGGAAGATATCGCCGCCTATGAACGCTATCTGGCGCGCCAGGGCACGGTGGTGCTGAAGTTCTTCCTCAATGTCAGTGAACAGGAACAGAAAAAGCGTTTCCTGTCCCGCATCGATGAACCTGAGAAGAATTGGAAATTCTCCCCCAATGATGTCGCCGAACGCGCCCATTGGGATAGCTATATGAAGGCCTATGCCGCGGCGATCAGTGCCACGGCAGCGCCGCATGCGCCGTGGTTTGTGGTGCCGGCGGATGCCAAATGGTTCACCCGCCTGGTGGTGGTGGCCGCCATCATCGAAGCCCTGGAAAAGCTGGATCTTCACTATCCAGCCGTCACGAAGGAACAGCGCGCGGCGCTGGCGGTGGCGAAGAAAAGCCTTGTCTGAACGGCGCTATTCGTCCAGCGCGTCCAGCACATGCAGCGTATAGGTGAAGGCCGCACCGGCATTAAGCGCGATGGCAACGCCAAGCGCTTCGGCGATTTCTTCCTTGGTGGCGCCAGCCGCTTTTGCCTTGCGCGCATGGGCATCAATGCATCCATCGCATTTCGTGGTAATGGCAACGGCCAATGCGATGAATTCGCGTGTTTTGGCATCCAGATGTTTGGTTTGTGCCGCGCCATTGGAAAGGGCGACAAAACCCTTGACGATATCAGGGTGCAATTGGCCCAATTCCTTGCCGCGCGCCTTCAGCCCCGCGCTATAGCTGCCCCAATCCTTCACCTTGCTCATGCTCATTCCTCCTGCAATTACCTGTTGAAGCGCCTAATTCATTACCGCCGCGGCAGCGCTCGCGTAACCAATGCGGCGTTCCGGCGGCACTGGATGCCGCCCTGCCACGCGTTCCAGCAGCGTGCGGACATCGGCAATCATGCCAGCCTTCATCGCCGCATCCAGGAAAAGCTGCTCCAGCACATCCTGCTGCGCATGGCTGCCACCCAGGCGATGCATCACGCCCAGTGCCGGGCGCATGAGTGTCACCGCGCGCGCATGATCGCCGCGCCCATGCGCCAATACGCCTTCGCACATGGGCAGCGCAGCGTCGCGTAAAATGG
>JBDKIR010000262.1:0-4373 GCA_039797035.1 Pseudomonadota bacterium
GACGGGCCCAGACCGGTTGATCGCCGTATCAATAATCGCCATGGCCATCAGCCATGGTGCCATCTGATGTGCGGAACCCCTTACAAGGGCGGCAAGCGATAAAACTGTGCGGCGCTGCGCCAGAATAAATCAGCCTTTTCCTCGGCCGAGGCGCCGGCTGCGATACGTTTGAAGGCATTCCAACCAACGGCATAGCTATAGCCGCCCTTATCCACCGGGAAGTTGCTTTCAAACATGCAGCGCTTGGTACCGAATAATTCAATGCAGCGTTCCATCCAGGGCCGCCAATGGGTTGCAAGCAGGGTGGATGAAGGCGCTGTCGCCCCGTTTTCCAAGCCAAAACCGGGTAGGCGCATACCAAGCCCGCCCACCTTCACCATGACATTCGGACAGGAAGCCAATTCCGCCATATGGCGCGACCAAGCGGCAAAAACCTCATCTCGCTTGCCGGCATAGGGGCCAATGCCGAGAATCCCACCGCAATGGTCCAGCACAATCGGGATATGTGGGAAGGCACGCGCCAGGGCTGTCAGGCGCGGGATCTGATGGAAATAGATCCACGCATCATAGGACAGGCCCAATTGACCAAGACACGCGAAGCCAGCCCTGAACCCATCACTCGCCATCATATCTTCCGGCGGCGTATAGGCCGGGTTCAGCATGGCGGGATCTGGATCCCAGGTCGCGATATGGCGAATGCCGCGAAAACGACCACCAGCCGCCGCCATATGCGCTTCCAGCACCGGGCGAACGGCTTCACCCAAGCGTAGATCCGCAAAGCCGACAATGCCGGCATTGACCGCGATATCGCCATAAATGCCGCTGTCAAACATCGCCGCGATGCCGGTGACGAATTCCGTCTCCCCCACTGGCTTCATCGCTTCGGGCCCTTTGGCGCGATGCATGGACCGGGCCTGGACATAAACTGTCGCCCTGACGTCATGGCCGCTCTTCAGATCCGCCAGGAATTCATCCAGGAGGTAACGCCAGCCCGGCCGATCCCATAGGTGGTGATGCGGATCGATGATCAATTGCCCAGGATCAAGGATGTCTTCCTGTTGGGTCGCCAGCCAATCCTCACGGACGGGAATATAATGCTGCGTCTGTTGTTGGGTCATGCCGCCACACTCCAGGTTGCATTGCAGCGCGTATCTCCTGGGCCGCAATAAGGCCCATGGAATGAAGCTTTCCGGCAGGCGTCAAGCTGCCTTCTTGTACCCCGGCAGCCTGGGCGAGCCGCCTGACCTGGAGTATCATCCGGGCAATTAGAATAAAGGGAACACAATGCTCACCAGAAATGCCAAGGGTGTTTTCGTTATCGCCCCCACCCCCTTCCTACCGGATGGGGCGCTTGATCTTGCCAGCACTGATCGCATGACGGATGCCTTTCTGGCCGCCGGCGCGCAGGGGCTGACGCTGCTTGGCGTCATGGGTGAAGCGCCCAAGCTTGAGCAGGAGGAAGCCCTGACCTTCACGAAGCGCGTCCTGCAACGCGTCGCGGGACGCGTGCCTGTTGTGGTGGGCGCCTCGGCGCCAGGTTTCGCCACCATGCGCGCCATTGCGCGGGGATCGATGGATCTTGGTGCGGCCGGGATCATGGTGGCGCCGCCGCCGGGCCTCAAAGGCGATGACGCTGTATCCTCCTACATCATGCAGGCCATGGATGCGGTTGGTGATGCCCCCTTTGTTTTGCAGGATTTCCCGCAGCTCACCGGCATTCATATCAGCGCGGCCATGGTGGCGCGGGCGGCGGCAGATGCGCGGCTTGTCATGCTCAAAGCCGAAGATTGCCCAGGGCTGGATAAGCTTTCCGCCATTCGTCAGATGGAAAAAGACGGCAAGATGCCGCGCATCAGCATTCTGGGCGGCAATGGTGGGCAATTCCTGCCAGAAGAACTCAGCCGTGGCGCGGACGGGGTCATGACCGGATATGCCTTCCCGGAAATGCTGGTGAAGGTCATCGCCCTGATGGGCGCGGGCCAACGCGATGCGGCTCAGGATGCATTTGATGCCCATCTGCCGCTGATCCGGAGCGAATTGCAACCAGGCCTTGGCCTTGCCATCCGCAAGCATGTACTGGTGCGGCGCGGTATTCTTGCGCATGCGACGCTGCGCGCACCGGGACCCAAGCTCTCAGCAGCCACGGTATCGGAAATTGATTACCTGCTGCAGCGCTTGGAAATGCGTAGCGGTATCAAGCTCAGCTAACCCCGCTGCTATGCAGGGGCCTGGAAATTCGTCAAACTCATTGTTCGAGAATAGGAGAAACCTTATGCCCAAGATCGCCATTGCTGTTGAATTCAAGATCAAGGAAGGCCAGCACGCGGCCTTTGATGCGATCATCCGCGAACATGCCCGCCTGACGCTGCAAGAAGAACCGGGCTGTGAGCGCTTTGATGTGCTGCAACCGCTCGACAAGGATGGGGCGCATGACAAAAGCCGCGTCATGCTGTGTGAGGTTTATCAGGATCGCGCGGCTTTTGATGTTCACACAAAAAATCCGCGTCTGGCCAAGGTACGCGATGCCTATTCGCCGCTGATTGAATCACGCACGCTGACCATCTGTGAGATGTGAAGGCATCAGTTGGCGTAATATTTCCACCGCAAACCCCAGCAGGTCAGACCTAAGCCGATGCTGCCGCTTTCCTTTCTGGATTGGGTTGCTCTTGGCGTGTTCATTGCCTGCTGGGTTGGTTATGCCCTGGTGGTGGATCGCGTCCCTTCCATCCGCCAACGCAGCGTCATCGCCGCCATGGATGAACACCGCCTGCGCTGGATGATTGCCATGCTCGGGCGGGAAAACCGCATCGCCGATATGGCGGCTATTGGAAATCTGATGTCTTCAACAGGTTTCTTGGCCACGACCTCCATTTTCATCCTGGGCGGTCTGGTAGCGCTGCTGGGCGCGACCGAATTGGGTCTCCGCGTTGTGGCCGCCCTGCCCTATACCGCCGTACCGAATGAGGCGATGTGGGAGATCAAGATCGCGCTGTTGCTGCTCATTTTCATCAACGCTTTCTTCCAACTCACCTGGGCGCTCAGGCAATTCAACTATACATCCATCCTGGTTGGCGGCCTGCCGCGCGATCCTGCGGCAGAGGCGGCGGCAGGCGCTGTCGCACGTTTGGCCAATCGTGCGGCACGCCACTTCAATTCCGGGCTGCGGTCCTATTATTTCGGCCTGGCCGCGCTGGCCTGGATCATTCACCCGCTGGCCCTGATCGCCGCCAGCCTATTGGTGCTTTGGGAATTGCATCGGCGCGAGTTTCGTTCAGCAGCGCGCGACGCCTTGTTGTTCATGCCTCGGGGCGGGTAACGCGCCCATAACGGGCGAGAATGGCCCGCAAGGCGTCAAGATCAATCGCTTCCCCCTTGGCCCGGCGCCCCGTTCGCCCGTCACGGCCAATCACCGTTGTGGCCATGGTCATCGCATTCAGCACCGCTTCTTCAACTGCTTCGGCCACCGCCTGGAAAAGGGGCGACATGCGATCATTGGGCCATTCTGCAATAAGGGATTGTTGGGCGCGGCGCTCCGCGTTGCGGCGCACATCGGGATGCGTGGCAAAGGCCAGCGCATAATCGCCAGAACCATCGCTGAAGGCCGCACCAGTACGCGCCAAGCCGGCCATGGCGCGTGTGGCAAGGCGTTGCAGGTTACGGTCTGAAAGCGGTGCATCTGTCGCGATGATCACCATGACAGACCCATCTGCATCGCCGCGGTCCGTGTGTTCCTTCAGATACCAGCGGCCCATTTCCCGTCCGACGGGAATGCCATCCATCACCAGCACGCCACCATAATTGGCCTGCACCAAAGCACCGAGGGTGAAACCACCAAGCGCTTCCGGCAAAACGCGCGAGGACGTGCCTATTCCGCCCTTCCACCCGAAAGCCATGGTGCCTGTACCCGCGCCCACGCTGCCTTCTGCAACCGGCCCGGCGCTGGCGCCATGCAGCGCTGCCAGGACATGTTCCTTGGTGACGCCCCGGGCACGAATATCATTCAACCGGCCATCATTGGTTTCACCGACCACGGCATTTACGCTGACCAGCTGCTCATTGCCGGGTAGGGCCAAGGTCCAATCGACCAGCGCTTCCATGGCGCGGCCGACGGCAAGCGTATTGGTCAGGACAATCGGTGTTTCCAATTCACCAAGTTCCATGACCTGCGTGGCACCAGCGAGTTTTCCGAAGCCGTTCAGCACTGCAAGACCAGCGGGCACACGATCCTGAAACGGATTACCGCCATGCGGCAGGATGGCAGTCACACCCGTGCGCGTGGCTTCACCTTCCAAGACAGTGCAATGGCCAATGTGAACGCCCGCCACATCTGTAATCGTGTTACAAGGGCCGGGCCGAAATATGCCCGGCGCCAG
>JBDKIR010000263.1:0-5260 GCA_039797035.1 Pseudomonadota bacterium
CGGGGCTGGCGGTAGGGGCGGCGGCGCGACCGGTCGTGGGCTTGGGGCG
The DNA here is from genome assembly GCA_039797035.1 of Pseudomonadota bacterium. GTDB lineage: Bacteria > Pseudomonadota > Alphaproteobacteria > Acetobacterales > Acetobacteraceae > Neoroseomonas. Next base: position 50 of record JBDKIR010000263.1, read on the forward strand.
GGGGCGGGCGCAATGGGCGCGGCGCCGGCCTTGGGGCCCTGCGTGCCCATCGGTTCGCCCCGCAAAAAGCCATCTGGCGCGGCTGCCAAACCGGGTGAGAAAGGGCCAAGCACCCGGCGGACCTGACCCGCCAGGGCCGCGGGATCATCGGCGATTTCCTTGGGCGCCAAGCCCCAGCCGGTGAGAATGACCTGACCATCCAGGGCCAGGATGGCGTCCGGCCCCGGCAAAACCAGGGCGCGCCGCAGCAAGGGGCCGAGTTCCGGGTCATCCAACAAAGGTTCAAGGCTGCGCAATTGGCGCGTCAGCGCGGCTTCGGCCTCACCGCGCCTGGCGGCCGATAGGGCGGGCAGCGGCTGCGGTTCCCCGGCGGCTTCGCCATACCAGGATATTGCCCCGGCGCCGGCGATGGGTTCCGCGAAAAGCGCCGCGGCAGCGCCTGCGCCCTTCAGGTTCAATTGATCGATCAGGCGCTGATGCAGCGCATGGACGGGCTGCCCTTGCAGCATCAGGGGCTGGAGGGCGGCAAGATCCGTCTTCAGGAGTAAGCGTGGCGCGGCCATGGGACCTCAGCTTCAAGCGGCGGAAGGCTAGAGCAAATGACCGGTGAAAGGAATATTCACCCGCCAAGACGCCCCCAGGCGCTTTCCCGGTGACTTAGCTGCGGGAAAGCGCCGGAAATAGGGCTGCGGCGTGGCGCTGGCTGGGCGATTTAAGCCGCAGCCCGTGCCGGTTCACGCTGGTAGCGCAGCCAGATGACCGCCAGCACCGCCACCAGGAGCAGCGGGATGGAAGCCCAATTCAGCGGCCCCCAGCCGAAATGCTCATGCAGGAAGCCGGCCAGGAAGCTGGCAGAGGCGGTGGTGCCGAAGACCAGGAAGTCATTCAGCGCCTGCGCTTTGCCGCGTTCATTCGGCCGGTAGCAGGTGGTGACCAGATTGGTCGCGCCGATGAACAGGAAATTCCAGCCCACGCCATTCAGGGTCAGTGCCACGCGGAAATGCCACTCGCTCAGCCCCGCCAGCGCGGCGAAAACGCCGATCAGCAGCAGCGCGATGCCCCAGAACATGACATTCGTGGTGCCGTAACGCGTGATCAGATTGCCGGTGAAGAAGGAGGGCACGAACATGCCCATCACATGCATGAAAATCACCCAATGCGCTTCGGTATGGGGCAGGCCGCAAGCGACAATGGCAAGCGGCGAGGCGCTCATGAGGAAGGACATGATGCCGAAAGCGACCATGCCGGAAATGGCAGCGGCAATGAAGCGCGGCTGCGCGGCGATTTCCAGCAAGGGGCGCGGTGGCGTTTCGGCCGAGCCATCTGCCTTCACCGACGGTTCCTGCATCGGCGGGAATTTGATGAAGGACATGATGATGAAAACAACGGCGTGGATGCCGATCAGGCAGAGATAGGTCGCCAGATAAAGCGGCAACATCTTGTCATGGGAAATGCGCACAATGCTGGGGCCGATGATACCCGCCACCACACCACCCGCCGTGACCCAGGAAATCGCCTTCGGGCGATAGGCCACCGGCACCAATTCCACGGCGGCGAAGCGATACATTTGCAGGCTGGCCACCGCATAACCCAGAATCAAGCCACCCAGGCACATCAACGGGAAGGTCGCGGTGTAAAGCCCGAGCGCGACCGTGGCGCCGCCCACCATGCCGAAGCAGGAACCAACGCGGAAACCGAAGCTGCGGCCCATGCGCTGCATCAGCGCAGCGGCGGGGAAGACCGCCAGCATGATGCCGAAATGCTGGAAAGTGACCGGAAGCGTCGCGAAATCGCGGTTGTGGTAGAAGGTCACCACCGATAGCGCCGTGGCGGCGAACATCAACGTATTGCCCGCCTGACCAATGGCCTGACAGCAGGCCAGGAGAAAAAGATTCCGCCGCGCGGCGCCACTAAGCACAGTCATTCCAGGCACGCTTCCTTATGGCGTCTGATCCGCGTAGGTGGAATCACCGAAGCGGTGAATCAGCCGCCCAAATTTTTATGCTATCGCGCGATCCGTCGTGGCGGATCGCGCGATAGCGAAAGCGATGCTAGACCGGAAGTCCGTGCGGGAAAAGCGGGCGGCTCAGGCCCAAAGGCCGCGCGCGGCGAGCCAATGCTGTACCAGCGCCGCCACCTGGTCGCTATTGCGATCCATCATGATCATGTGACTATTGCCGGTGATGCCGTGTTCCGGCAGGTCCACGATATCAACCCTGCCGCCTGCGGCGCGCAGGCCCTCGGCAAAGGCGACACCGCGCGCGCGAATATCCGGCCAGCGCGAATCTTCCTTGATGTAATCGCCATAGATCATCAGCACGGGAATATCGCGCAAGGCGGCGATACGCGCAGGGTCCCCGACCGAGGCAGGTTCCACCAGCACCAAGGCGCGCAGCGCATCGGGCCGGCGCTGCGCCGCATTCCAGGCAAAGAAACCGCCCTGGCTATGCGCCATGACTACCGCCGGGCCGACTCGCTCCAGCAGCGCATCATAGGCATCAAGCGTCATGTCATCCGTTGTCGTGAAGCGCGGCACGATCTGGCGCATGAAATTGCGGTAACTGGCATCATCGGTGGGGAATTGATTGCCGGGCAGCACGTCCCCGCGCCGATAGGAACCAGGGCCGGCGCCAATGCGAAACCGTTCAAAAGGATTATCAATCGGCAGAGTCAATGCCGTGCCGCCAGTGACTTCCGGGATCAGGGACCAGCCAGAACGGCCGCGTTCCACCGCATCACTCACATAAACCGGCCAGCCTTGGCGGAGAAAATAATGCTGCCAGCCTTCGCGGCCATCGGGCGTGGTTTCCCAGCAAACACCAGACAAGCCGCCGCCATGCCACATCAGCAGCGGGTGCCGCCCGCGCGGTGTGGCGGGGACCATGTACTGCGCGTAAAGCGCGCCGATCAGATAGGTGCCGTTCGGGTCAACCTTGGCCGGCACCCCGCCTGGGGTGAACAAGACTTCTCGCGGCGGCTGGCCGGAAAGGGTGACTTCCCGCCCACCGACATGGAAGCTGCCCCAAGCGGCCAGGGAAACCGGCGCCGTCATTGGCGCTTCAGCGCCCGGTCATGATGCGTTCCACCAATTGCTTCGCGGTCGGGATGAAGCCATTGGAGTAGAAAGGATCCTGCCCGAAGCGATAGGCATTATGCCCGGCGAACATCAGGTTCTTTTCCAGCGCACCATCATGGCTGATATCCTGCAGCGTTTTCTGGATGCAGAAGCTGCGCGGATCAGCGCGGCGGCCATTGTCGAAATCCGGTTCATGCTGAGACCAATTGGAAAAGCGGCAGGCTGAAAGACAGCCCATGCAATCCACCTGATCCTTGACGATTTCGCGGGATTTTTCCGGGGTCACGAAAATCAGCGTATTATCCGGCGTGCGCATGGCTTCGGTGAAGCCCTCAGCTTCCCAATGCGCGATGCGCGCCAGATCATGCGGCGTCACGAATACCGGTCGCTTGCGCGGCCCGACGCCATATTCCGCCAAATGATCGCCAACCGGTTCCGCCGTATAGGCGACCTGGCGTTCATTGCGGTCTTCCAATTCCTGCAGAAACTCATTGCGCACCGCTGAGGAATAGAAGCCGGTCGGTGAGAAAGGCTGCAACAGCACATCACCAGGCTTCAAGGTCAGCAGCCTTTGCTTCCAGGCGGTGCTGATCGGGCTTTCCTGCGTCAGCAGCGGGCGGGTGCCGAATTGGAAGGCGATCGGGCCCAGATCGGGATTGTCGATCCAGTCTTCCCATTCTTCCAGCCACCAGACGCCGCCCGCCATGATGATCGGCACATCGCCCAGGCCGAATTCGCGCATTTGCTGGCGGAGCTTCAGCACACGCGGGAAAGGCGCTTCGGGTAGTTTCGGGTCTTCGCTATTCGAAAGCCCGTTATGCCCGCCGGCGAGCCAGGGATCTTCATAGACCACGCCGCCCAGCCATTCGCGCGTTTTGTGATAGGAACGCTTCCACAAGGCGGCGAAGGCACGCGCCGATGAAATGATCGGGTAATAATAAACCCCGAAATCCCGTGCGACTTCGGCAAGCTTATAGGGCATGCCCGCACCGCAGGTGACGCCATGGATCAGGCCACGCGCACCTTCCAGCATGCCGCGGGCAACACGTTCCGCGCCGCCCATTTCCCACAGGATATTGGTGTGGATGCGGCCCTTGCCGCCCGACATTTCCCAGGCCCGCTTCGCTTGCGCGATGCCACCCTTGATGCCGTATTGCACCAATTCCTCATGCCGGTCGCGGCGGGTTTTGCCGTGGTAGATCTGGCGGATGATCTCGCCATTTGCATCGTAATCATCGGCATTCACGGCGGAGAAGGTGCCAACACCCCCCGCTGACGCCCAGGCGCCACATGTCTGACCATTGGACACCGCAACACCCTTGCCGCCTTCTACCAGCGGCAGGACGTCAACGCCCCCCATCCTGATTGTATTAATGGCCTTCAAGTACCGGCGCTCCCCGTCGATAGTTTGGCAAGTATTAAGCCACGGCCCGCCCCCATGGAAGGGGGCGGGGAAAGCAGATCTGGATCAGTCGCCCGGCTGTTCGCCGCCACGGTCGCGACGTTCGCGGCGCTCACCACCGCGGCGGTCATCGCCACGGCGATCATCACCTTCCGGGCGCGGACGCTTGGCGCCGACCTGTTCCGTGATATCGGCACCCGTCGCCTGATCCACGACGCGCATGGAAAGCTTCACCTTGCCGCGTTCATCAAAGCCGATGACCTTGACCTTCACCTGATCGCCTTCCTTGACGATGTCGGTGGTCTTGTTCACGCGGTCATTCGCCAGTTCCGAGATATGAACCAGCCCATCCTTGGCGCCGAGGAAATTCACGAAGGCGCCGAAATCGGCGGTCTTCACGACCTTGCCGTTATAGATCACGCCAAGTTCCGGTTCCGCCACAATGCCCTTGATCCAATCAATGGCGCGCTGCGCGGCTTCGGTGCTGGTGGCGGCAACCTTGATGGTGCCGTCATCTTCGATATCCACCTTGGTGCCGGTCTGTTCCGTGATTTCACGAATGACCTTGCCGCCAGAGCCGATCACATCGCGGATCTTGTCCTTCGGCACATTGATCACGGTAATGCGCGGCGCGGTCGCCGCCACATCGGTGCGCGCCCCGGTCAGCCCCTTGGCCATTTCGCCAAGAATATGCAGCCGGCCTTCACGCGCCTGTTCCACCGCGATCTTCATG
>JBDKIR010000264.1:0-3994 GCA_039797035.1 Pseudomonadota bacterium
GAAAACCTAGCCTTTCCTGCGTCGGGAGTGACCCCAAAGCCCTACCGCTGAAGTGCTGCTGACCTGCAGTGCCCCAGCCCCCAGGAGGGGTTCCCGACCCCCTGGTGAGAACGCAATATAGTGATCGCGATTGGAAATTCCTAATGTTTTCATGCCGGGAGTCGAGATTTTTTTGGTCCCCGCCCTGTTCGTCAGGGGTGATTGACAGATGAGGCTTTCAACCCGAGGCCGCTACGCTGTCATGGCGATGGTCGAAATGGCGCTGCGCGAAGCCGCCCAGGCCGAACCGCAGGAAGCGCGCCCGGCCTCCATCGCGGATATTGCCGCCGCCCAGCAGCTTTCCGCTGCCTATCTTGAACAGCTTTTCGGGCGCCTGCGCCGTGCCGGCCTGGTTGAATCGGCCCGCGGCCCCGGGGGCGGGTATCGATTGGCGACCACGCCCGCGCGCATCAGCATCGCCGCCATTATCGAGGCCGTGGATGAGCCCATCAGCGCCACCCGTTGTGAGGCGGGGCATGTCGGCTGTCTGGCGGGGGAGCGCTGCACCACCCATGATCTATGGGCGGAATTGGGCGATCAGATCCGGCTGTTCCTGGCCGGGGTGACCTTGGCTGATGTGTTGGCCGGCCAGGTCGCCGGCCGTGCCGCCGCCCCTTTGCCCGCCCGCTGAAGCGCCATGCAACGCCTTTACCTGGACGCGAATGCGACAGAGCCGATGCGGCCGGAAGCGATTGCGGCCATGGCCGAAGCCATGGCCCTGCCGGGCAATCCATCCTCGGTCCATGCCGAGGGGCGGGCAGCGCGGCGGGTTCTGGAAGAAGCACGCGAAGCGATTGCGGCCCGTTTCGGCGGGCGAGGGCGGGATCTGGTATTTACCTCAGGCGGGACGGAGGCGAATGCGCTCGCGATCCGTGGCCTTGCTGCCGGTCGGCGTGTGCTGGTGGGCGCCACTGAACACCCGGCCGTGCTGGCCGCGGCGGGATCAGATGCCGAAGTGGTCCCAGTCCTTGCCGATGGCACGCTGGACCTGGCCGCGCTGGAAGCCGCGCTAAAGGCGGGCGGGGCGGCCCTGGTTGCGGTCATGGCGGCCAATAATGAAACCGGCGTGCTGCATCCCATTGCGGCCATTGCCGAACTCTGCCGGACCCATGGCGCGCTATTGCATCTGGATGCGGTGCAAATGCCCGGCCGCCTGCCCTTCGGCCTTGGCCCGGCCGATTCCCTTGCCCTTTCCGCCCATAAGCTCGGTGGGCCCAAAGGGGTGGGGGCGCTACTGCTCCGCCCCGGGCTGGACCCCGCGCCGCTTTTGACCGGCGGCGGGCAGGAATCCGGACGACGCGGCGGGACCGAAGCGCTGCCCGCCATTGCTGGCTTCGCCGCCGCCGCCCTGTGCCCGGTGCCCGAGGGCCTCGGTCGGCTCCGTGATGCGATCGAGGCCGGGGTGCGGGCGCTGGCGCCCGAGGTGATCATTGCCGGCAGTGCCGCGCCGCGCCTGCCCAATACCACCAGCCTGATCCTGCCCGGTGTGGCGGCGGAAACCCAGGTAATTGCGCTGGATCTGGCGGGGGTGGCGGTTTCGGCCGGTGCGGCCTGTTCATCGGGCAAGGTGCGGCAATCCCATGTGCTGGCCGCGATGGGCTTTGGCGCGGAAGCAGCCTCGGCAATCCGCGTTTCGCTGCCGTGGAACGCGCCAGAGGATACAGAGGCGCGGTTTTTGGCGGCCTGGGGCGCGATGCGCGAAAAGCTTGCGGCGCGAAAGCGCTGAAAGCCGCAAACAGGGTCTGGCCCCGCGCCGCCTTCGGGGCCATCTTCCCCCCATGTCGCTGCCCAACCAACCCATCTACCTGGACAACCACGCCACCACGCCGGTGGACCCGCGGGTGCTCCAGGCCATGCGCCCCTTTTGGGAGGCGCAATTCGCCAATCCCGCCAGCGCCGAACACGCCCTGGGCCGTGCCGTGGCCGATGCCGTGGAGCAGGCGCGCGACTATATTGCCGAATTGATCGGCGCCTCAGCGGCCGAAATCATCCTGACCTCTGGCGCGACTGAGGCAAATAACCTTGCCATCAAGGGGGCGGCGCGCTTTGCCGCCAGCCAGGGCGATCCGCGCCGGCGCATCATCACGCTGGCGACCGAGCATAAATGCGTCCTGGAATCCGTGCGTGATCTGGCGCGGGAGGGGTTCGAGCCTGTCATCCTGCCGGTTGGCGCCGATGGGCTGCTGGACCCCGAAGTGCTGCGCGCCGCCTGTGATGCAAACACCCTGCTGGTGTCCATCATGGCGGTGAACAATGAAATCGGCGTCATTCAGGACCTGGCCACGCTCGGTGCCATTGTGAAGGAAGCGGGCGCGGCGTTTCACACTGACGCCGCCCAGGCAGCCGGGCGCATTCCGCTTGATGTCGGGGAAATCCAGGCCGATCTGATGTCGCTCTCCGGCCATAAGGTCTATGGCCCGCGCGGTATTGGCGCGCTTTATGTCCGCCGCCGACCACGCATGCGCTTGGCCCCACTGTTTTCTGGCGGGGGGCAGGAAAGGGGTTTGCGGTCCGGCACGCTGCCCGCGCCCTTGGTGGTGGGCTTTGGGGAGGCCTGCCGGATCGCCGCCATTGAAGGGCTGCTCGATTCCGGGCGCATCGCCGGGCAGCGCGACATTTTCCTGGATAAGCTCCGCGCCGAAATCCCGGGGCTGGTGGTCAATGCCGAAGCCGCGCCGAGGGTTTCGGGCAACCTCAATGTAACCTGTCCGGGCGGCGTCTCCGCCCAGGCCATCATGGCCGGCGCGCCACTGGTGTGTGTCTCGACCGGTTCGGCCTGTTCCTCGGCTGAGGTCGAGCCTTCTTACGTGCTGCAAGCCATAGGGCTTGAACCCGCCGCCGCCCGGGCCACCTTGCGGATTGGGATGGGACGCTTTACCTCGCCCGCCGATGCGGAACTGGCCGCGGCAAGCCTTGCCGCTTCCTGGCACCGCGCAGCTTCCGCAACAGACAAGGCCAGTGATTAGCCATGCCGAAAATGGTATTCATCGAACGCGACGGAACGCAAAAGGAAGTGGAAGCCCCGCTTGGCCTTTCCGTGCTGGAAATCGCGCATCGCAACAGCGTTGACATTGAAGGCGCCTGCGAAGGCTCGCTCGCGTGTTCCACCTGCCATGTGATTGTGGACCCTTCCTGGTTCGGCAAACTCGCAAAGCCGACCGAGGATGAGGAAGACATGCTCGATCTTGCCTTTGACTTGCAGGAAACCAGTCGGCTGGGCTGCCAATTGATCATGACGGAAGCGCTGGATGGGCTGGTGGTGAAGCTGCCCGCCGGGTCGCGCAACGCGGGCGGCTGAGGCGTGGCCGCAGCATGGGATGAATTCGGCGCGGAAGGCGGCTTGTTTCGCAAGCTGTCGGCCGCCGCTGCATCCGAATGGCGCGATTATACCTGGCACCCTTTTGTGCAGCAGCTTTCGGCTGGAACGCTGCCGCTGAAGGCGTTTCAGCATTACCTCATTCAGGATTACCTGTTTCTGATCCATTTTGCCCGCGCCAAGGCGCTTGCGGTGCTGAAGGGCGAAAGCCTGGCGGCGATGCGCGACAAGGCGGCGGCAGTGCTCGCCATTCTGGATGAAACCAAGCTCCATCTGAAATACTGCGCCGAATGGGGGCTTTCGGAATCGGATGTTGTTTCCGTGCCGGAAAGTGCCGAGACGGTTTCCTATACGCGCTGGGTTCTGGATCGTGGCTATGCCGGCGATATCCTGGATCTGGAAGTGGCTTTGGTGCCCTGCACGGTGGGCTACGCTCAAGTGGCGCTGCGCATCCTGGCAGACCCTGCGCGGCAGCGTGATGGCAACCCGTATCAGTCCTGGATCGATACTTACGGTGCCGCTTCCTATCAGGAAATGGCCCACGCGGCGGCGCGGCGGATTGATGCGCTTGGCGTGTCCCATGGTGGGGAAGCGCGGTTCGCGCGCCTGGCCGCAGATTTCGCCGAAGCGGCGCGGCTG
>JBDKIR010000265.1:0-2981 GCA_039797035.1 Pseudomonadota bacterium
GCCGGGTTCCAGGGTCATGTAACGTGACAGGAAGGCGATCAATTCCGTCACGGGGAAGATGAAGTCCCGCGTATTGCCATGCTGGACTTCTTCGCCATTCAGCCAGCAGGCAACATCAAGCGCCCAGGGTTCACCCACTTCTTCCGGTGTGACGATCCAAGGACCCATGGGGCAGAAGCCATCCATGCCCTTGGCGAAGGATGTCATGGCAAGCGGTACATCGAATTGAAATTCCCGCGCGCTGACATCATTCAGCACCGTATAGCCAGCAACATAATCCAGCGCTGTCCCTTCCGAGACATCGCGGGCGGTCTTGCCGATGACAACGCCCAATTCAACTTCCCAATCGGGTTTCTTCACATGGCGCGGGATCTTCACCACGGCACCAGGCCCCACCACGGAACTGGCGGGCTTCATGAAGATGCGCGGCATTTCAAGCTTGGGGCCGCCAACTTCCTTGGCGTGATCCCCATAATTGCGCCCAACGCCCAGAATTTTTCCGGGCTTCAAGGGCGCCAGCAGCTTCGCCCCGGCCATGGGTTGGCGGAGCGTCAGGTTTTCCGATCGGGCAGCGAAGGCAATGGCGCGCCCAGCGGCGGCCATGGCCGCTTCATCCGCCAAAAGGCTCACCATATCGGCCGGGATGACCGACGCTGAAAGATCAGCCTCGCCTGCGGCTTTCATCGCCGCGGATAAGGCCGGGCGCAAGGCGATCAGGCTGTCACCCAAGGCGCCGCCAAGGGTAGGGCCATTCGGTCCCTGAAAGGTCAGCAGTTTCATGCTGCCAAGGCCGCGTAATCGAGATTGGCCATGATCTGCACGCGCAGGATGAAGCGATCCTCACCCGGCCGGTAATCGGCCACCGCATTATGCATGGTGCCGATATTGTCCCAGATCAGCACATCACCTTCAGACCATTCATGTGTGTAGAGGTATTTTTCCTGCGCTTGATGGCGGAACAGGTAATCCAGCAAGGCATCGGATTCTGCGCGATCCATATCCTTCACATACATCGCATAGCCGCAATTGCAGTAGAGCACCGGGCGGCCCGTGATCGGATGGGTGCGGACCATGGGCTGCTCCACGGGCGGCTTTTTGGCGCGCTGTTCGGGGGTCAGCGGTCCACGGATGCTCCCTGGCCGTTGGCGCATCATGTCCCAGAATTTGCTGAAATCATGAATGGCCACACGGCCTTCGATCCGCGCCTTCACCTCGGCCGGCAGATCGGCATAGGCAGCATGCATGTTGCGGAACTGTGTGGCGCCCAGCACCTTGCCATCACGCCTGGGCACACGCTTGGCATGCAGCAAATTGGCGAGCGCGATATCCTTGGAATAGGACATATCCGTATGCCAGCCCTGGCCGGCATCATTCAGCCCCAAAGGCTTGCCCGCCTCGTCCTTCATGTTGGACAGGATCATCACCTCCGGATGGCCGGGTGCGTGAAACATATTGGCGTCATTCACTTCCAATTCGCCAAAGCGCTGGCCAAAAGCGGCAACCTGGGGCGCTTCAAGATCCTGCTTCGGGAAGCACAGCACGCCGTATTCGCCAAGCGCCCGCAACAGGGTGCGGAAATCCTCAGGCGAGGCGGTCTGGCGCAGATCGATACCTTCGACCCGGGCGCCAAGCCCGGCATTATTGGGGGTGATTTTCATGCTCGCATCCTCCAGAGGGGGCAAAAGTGATGCCGAGGCCCTGGGGCGTCAACCGGGCGCTTCCCCGGGGGGCGCGCTTGCGTCAGGATAAGCCCATGGCACAGCCCCTTTCCCCACCTTCCCCCATCATTATTGGCGGCGGCATTGTTGGCCTTTGCGTCGCCTGGCATTTGGCGCGACGTGGCCTGAAGCCCCTGGTCCTGGAAGCCGCCAAGGAACATGCCGCCTATACTGGCAATGCCGGTGCCATCAGCCACGGATCGGTTGCGCCGCTCGCGATGCCGGGGGTCTTGAGCCAGGTGCCGAAAATGCTGATGGATCCGGCCGGCGCCCTGCATATCCCGCTACGCTACTGGCTGCGCGCCATGCCCTGGCTGATGCGCTTTGTGGCCTCTGCCCGGCGGGAAAAGGTTGAATCGGCGGCGGTGGCGCTTTCGGCGCTGCTATTTTCATCTCTGGAGCGGCATCGGGAAATCCTGACCGCGGAAGGGGCGCGCGACCTCATCCGCGAAGAAGGGCAGATGTATCTCTATCGCAATGAGGAACAGCTCGCGAAGGATCGCGGCTCTCTTGCCTTGCGGCAGAAGCATGGCTTGAAGATCGAAAAACTGGTGGGTCCGGCGCTGCGTGAATTGGAACCAGAGGTTTCGGAAGATTACCAGATTGGCCTTTACTTGCCCGATCACGGGTCTTGCGTGAACCCGGCCAGGCTGGCCGAGGTGATCGGCCAGGGCATTCGCCGCATGGGCGGCGAAATCCGCGTGGCGGAAGTCCAGGCGATATTGACCGAAGGGCAGCGTGTGGTTGGGGTGCGCTGCGCCGATGGCGATGTTGCAGCCAATCAGATTGTGCTGGCCGCCGGCGCCTGGTCAGCGCGGCTATTGGCACCGCTTGGGCTGAAGGTGCCGCTTGAAACCCAGCGTGGCTATCACGTGATGCTGCCGGATGCCGGGGTGCGCGTTGGGCGTGTGCTGTCGCCTGCGGATCGCAAGGTTTTCATCAGCCCGATGGAAGAAGGCTTGCGCGTCGCGGGTTCGGTGGAAATCGCCGGGCTTGATGCGCCCCCCACCGAAGCGCGCGCCAGGTTGTTGTTGGGTGACCTCAAAAAAGTATTCCCCAAGGCGCGTACCGAAGGCGGCAAGATCTGGATGGGCCATCGCCCCTGCTTGCCGGATAGCCTGCCGGTGATGGGGCCAGTGAGCGCGTGGAAGGGTCTATATTGCGCCTTTGGCCATGGGCATTTGGGGCTGACGGGTTCAGCGCCGACCGGCGCGCTGATCGGCGCCCTGGTCGCCGGTGAAAAGCCGAATTTTGATTTCACGC
>JBDKIR010000266.1:0-4298 GCA_039797035.1 Pseudomonadota bacterium
CGAAACGCCCGTTTCAGTGCCGATTTTGGACAGAACGAAAATGCATGCCGGCTTCACCCTGCGCGGCCCCGCTATCGTGACCCAGCTTGATGCCACGACCGTGATTGGTGAACGCTGGCACGCCCGCATGGACGCTTCCGGCGGGCTTATTCTGGAATTTTCGCCGGAATGATAATGAAGCAGGCCCTCAGGCGCTGATTATTATTTTCGTCAGATAGCCCGCATGTTAAGGAATATTTCTGATCCGGAAAATATTATGGATATCGTTTTCCATTGATTTTTTAGTGAGATGCCCATAGTCGTCGGGCGCTTATTCGCGTCTCTTTAAAGGACTTAGCCATGGTGTCTTTTCGGATCTTAGCATTGGCTGGCCTCTGCCTTGTGGCTGCGCCGGTCCTGGCACAGCAGAAGGCGCCGGCACGGCAGGCCACGCCGGATGTCTCGGCGCGGCCGCGTTACGCGACGGTGAATTTGCGGAGTGATTTTTCACCTGATCCGCATGAAACCCAGGTAGAGGCGGGCGGTGACCGTCAGGTGGAAGGGCTGGGCCGCGATTGCACCGGCTGGATCGATTTCAGCCGCCCCGATGTTGATTTGAACTACCAGGCGGGCAATCTCCCTCTGTTCATTTCCGTTGTTTCCCAAGCCGATACAACGCTCATCATCAATGACCCGTCGGGCCGCTGGATCTGCAATGATGATTTCTCCGGCTTGAACCCTGGAATCGTCATTCAACGCCCCGCCAGTGGCAATTACAACATTTGGGTCGGCACGGCTGACCGTGGCCCAGCCCAGCGCGCCGTGCTGCGCATTTCAGAAGTGCCGCCCACACGGGGCAAATAAGCCCTTAGCGTTTCGCTATTTCACTTTTGGGCGGCCCATCGCGCTGATTGAAATGGGCCGCCCCCAATCCCCCTCGCCCATCATTCAGGCTTCAGTTAGGCTTCCCGCGTCTTGCGCATCTTCGCGCGGTGATGGAGGCCAAACATGAGCCCAGAGTCAGGGATTGGCGCGACGCCAAGACGCAGAGAAGATCTCCGCTTCGTCACCGGACAAGGCCGCTATCTGGATGACATTCAGATCGAAGGTCTGCTGCACGCCCATATCCTGAGATCCCCGCATGCCCATGCGGAGATCACTGAGATTGATATCGGGGATGCGCTGAAGCTGCCCGGCGTTCACGCGGTACTCACCAGCCAAGACGTGAAGCAGGATGGCCTGCAGGCCATGCAGCCCGCGGCCAAGGTCAATGCCCAAACGAATGAGGCGTTGACTTTCCTGGCGCAGCCTTTGCTGGCCGATGGCAAGGTGCGTTACGCCGGTGAAGCGGTGGCACTTGTCATTGCCGATCATCGTCATCTTGCCGAGGATGCGGCAGAGAAAATCCGGGTCACCTATAAGCCTCTGCCAGCGGTACTGACCGCATCGGCAGCACGCCAGGAACAAGCGCCCATCATCGCCGCCAATGTTGCGCGCAATACCTGCCTGGATTGGCGATGGGGGCATCATGATGAAGTGGCGGCTGCCTTCGCCAGGGCAGCGCATCGGGTTTCGGCCGCTGTCACGCATCAGCGAACGATCACAAACCCCATGGAACCGCGCGGGGTGCTGGGGCAGTGGGATGCGGCGGATGGGCGTTATATCCTTCACCTATCCAGCCAGAACCTGCACGCCAATCGGGATCTCACCGCGGCGGCCCTGAATGTTTCACCAGAAGATGTTCGTTTCATCGCCCCCGATGTGGGTGGCGGTTTTGGCGCCAAGAATTTTTTCTATCCGGAACACGCCCTGATCCCATGGGCGGCACGCAGGCTGGGCAGGCCCATCAAATGGATCGCTACGCGGAGTGAAGCTTTCCTGAGTGACCATCAGGCCCGCGACCATAGCGCACATGCCGAATTGGCCCTTGATGCGGAAGGTAACTTCCTGGCGCTTCGCATTGAAAGTGATGCCAATATCGGCGCCTATATGATTGGCAGCACCGGCGCCGTGCAAACCGCGCAATATGTCCATCTGCAAGGCAGCGTTTACAGCATTCCCGCCATTGCGCTTGAGGTCCGCGCCGTATTGACCAATACGGTGCCTGTCGGGGTCACCCGTTCCCCGGGCTTTGCGGAAAGCGTGAATATCATCGAACGGCTGATTGATCGCGCCGCCAGACAATGCGGCTTTGATCGCATTGAACTGCGTCGCCGCAATTTTCTGCCAAGCCAGCAAATGCCCACCAGGAACGCCCTTGGCTTTTCCATTGATAGCGGCACCTTCCGCGAAACCTTCGACGCAGCAATACAAGTTGCCGATTTACCGGGCTTTGCCACCCGGCGTGCCCAAAGTGAAAGCCAGGGTAAGCGGCGTGGTCTTGGCATTGCTTATCATATCAAGGGGACCGGCGGGTCCCCGCATGAAAATGCCAAAATCAGCTTTCCAGGCGATGATCGCATCGTGCTGACAACCGGCACGCAATCGATCGGCCAGGGGCATGAAACCAGCTTCCCGCAAATTCTGGCGGATCTTCTTGGTATTGCGGATCAGCATATTGAACTGGCCAAGCCGGATACAGACCTGATTCCCATTGGCGGTGGTCATGGCAGTTCACGCGCCACCTATATGGCGGGCACCGCGATATGGCATGCGACCCAACAGGTGATCGCCAAGGGCAAGGCCTTCGCCGCCAGAATTTTTGAGATGCCGGAAGCGGCCATTATCTATGATCGTGGTATTTTCAGCGTCACGCAGAAAAATGCTTCCATGGATCTGTTTCGCTTGGCTCACCTTGCCCGCAGCGCCGGCGAGCCATTGGATAGCTACCATCGCTGGACACGCGAACATATGACTTTCCCGAATGGCGTGCAGATCGCGGAAGTTGAAATCGATACCGAAACGGGTGAGACGCGTTTAGTCAGCCATCATGCTGTTGAAGATTATGGCGTTCTGATCAACCCCATGATCGCAACCGGGCAGGCCCATGGCGCGCTGGCGCAAGGCATTGGCCACGCGCTCATGGAAACCGCGCAATATGATCCGCATACAGGTCAGCCACTCAGCGCATCATTCCAGGATTACGCGCTGCCACGGGCTGCGGATCTTCCGGTTTTTGATATTCAGTTCAACCCTTCCCGCTGCGTGACAAATCCATTGGGCGTGAAGGGTGCGGGGGAAGCGGCGATCAATGGCATCTATCCCGCTATCGGGAACGCCATCCTGGATGCCTTGGCGCCGCTTGGCGTACAAGCAATTGATGCGCCAGCCCAACCTTGCAGGATTTGGCTGGCGCTTCAGAACGCGCAGGCGCGATAGCGTTTCGCGTTATTCCTTGGTCACATTCGCTTCGGTTGCGATGCGCGCCCATTGCGCCAATTCTTTTTGATTGAATTCGCCAAGCGCCTGCGCCGTGCTGGTGGTTGATACAATGCCAAGGCCACCAATGTATTTCTTGGCTTCCTCACTCTCACCGATTTTCACGACTTCCCGATTGAGCCGTTCAATGATGGCAGGCGGGGTACGCGCGGGCACCCAAATCGCGTTCCAGGAAGCGAATTCAAAGCCAGGCAAACCCGATTCGGACATGGTGGGGATATTCGGCAATGTATCCACCCGCCGCGCCGTCGTAACCGCCAGGGCGCGAATGGTACCGGCGCGCAGATGTTCAACAGCTGGGCCAAGATCGGTCACCAAAAACTGCAAACGCCCACCCAATAGATCTGTCATGGCAGCGGGGGTACCGCGATAGGCAATCTGTTCTGCCTTGATGCCGGTTGCCTGGCTCAAGAGATGGGTGCCACCCAAGCCGCCCGCATTCCCAATGCCGTAATTCAAAACGCCCGGATTGGCGCGCGCATGGGCAATAAAGCCCCTGAGATCCTGCGCTGGAAAATCGGCGCGCACCAGCAATCCCAAAGGATTGATGCTGATCATGGATATGGGCGCGAAATCCCTGATGGGATCATAACCAGGATCGCGCATCATATGGGCATTGGCGGCATGGGTTGAAACCGACCCGAAAAACAGCGTGTAGCCATCAGGCGCGGTGCGGGCCGCGGCACGCGCTGCAATGGCGCCATTCGCCCCACCAATATTCTCAATCACCATATTCTGACCGAAAACACGGCCCAGCCGTTCACCATAAAACCGCGCCAGGCTATCTGTGCCACTACCAGGCGGGAAGGCCACAATCACGCGGAAAGGGCGCGATGGCCAAGGCGCTTCCTGCGCCGTGGCAATGGACGGAACACCCATCGCCAGCGCGCCACCCGCCAGCATGAAGCGGCGACGATCCATTGCTTGTTTCCCGAAACGCT
>JBDKIR010000267.1:0-5985 GCA_039797035.1 Pseudomonadota bacterium
CCCAAGGCGGAAGATGCAAAGGATGCTGCCTGGGCTGCGATTGGCGCCTTGGCGCAGCAGTTTTCGGTCCCGCCGCCCAAGCCAGGTGCCAATCATTACAGCGCGGATTTCGGGCCGTTCCGCATCAAATGGGAACGTCACAGCGAATTCAGCCGCCTGATGGTGGTGGTGCCAGGGGCTGAGCCAGATGCCTTTGGCGCCGCGGCCATTCATGCCTTGCCCCATGAATGGGTCAAATCACTGCCAGGGCAGATCATCGCTGCGGCGCATGTCACGTTGGTCAAAAGCAAGGAAGTGCCGCTTGCCATCAGTGATCTGTCGCGCCGCTATTTCAATGATCATTTGCTGGTGGGCGGGCCCTTGGCGGGTGGGCAGGCGCATGCCTTCACGGATTTTCGCGTGCATGCAGATGGCTTCAGTCGTTTCCTGATTTTTGATGGCGGCATGTCGTTGCAGCAGGCGGGGCGTGTCACGCAGCGTCTGGTGGAAATGGACACCTATCGCATCATGGCCATGCTGGCCCTGCCCATTGCGCAGGAATTATCGCCGCAAATCAGCGCCCAGGAACAGGATTTGGCGGAAATCAGTGCCGCCCTGGTCGAAGCAAAAGAAGCGGATGAACCGCTGTTGTTGCAGCGCCTGACGCGCCTGGCCGCGGAAGCGGAAAGCCGCGAATCGCGCCATCGCTATCGTTTCAGCGCGGCAGCGGCCTATTACACTTTGGTGCGCAATCGCATTCAGGAATTGCGCGAATTGCGCATTGAAGGAATGCAGACTTTCGGTGAGTTTACCGAAAGGCGCTTGGCGCCGGCCATGAATACCTGCAAGGCGGTCTCCGCGCGTCAGGAAATGCTTTCCCAGCGTGTGGCGCGGGCCACGCAGCTTCTTTCGACCCGCGTTGATATCACGCGGGAAAAACAGAATCAGGCCTTATTGGCCTCCATGGATCGCCGGGCGCAGATGCAATTGCGCCTGCAGCAGACGGTGGAGGGTTTTTCGGTTGCGGCCATTACCTATTACGCCGCAGGTCTGGTCGGTTATCTCGGCAAGGGGCTGCGTGCCATCGGCGCGCCGGTGCAGGAGGAATTGCTGACAGGTGCGGCAATTCCAGTGATTGCACTGCTGGTGGCGCTTGGTATCCGGCGTTTACGGCGTGAGGTTGAAGGGCATGGCTGACGTGGCACATCAGCCAAATAATCCGCATTTACAAAAGGGCGTGACATGTCGGGCTTGATGGGTATTTCCAAGGCCGATCTGGCCGCGTGCCGAAAATTATTGGCGGGGGGGTCGAAATCCTTCCGCGCCGCATCGTTTCTATTGCCGCGCCGCATCGCGGCACCTGCCGCAGCGTTATATGCCTTTTGTCGTGTCGCCGATGACGCAATTGATTTAAGTGATGATCCACGTGCTGCGCTGCATTGGCTGCAACAAAGGCTGGATGATGCCTATGCCGGCCAACCACAGAATCACGTGGCGGATCGGGCCTTTTCTGTGGTGGTAGCGCATTATGGCATTCCGCGCGCCCTGCCGGCCGCCTTGCTTGAGGGCTTCGCCTGGGATGCGGAGGGCCGCCGTTATGAGGATATCGGCGACCTTGAATCCTATGCGGCGCGCGTGGCTTCCACTGTTGGTGCCATGATGACCTTGCTCATGGGGGTGCGTTCGCCTGAGGCAATTGCGCGTGCCTGTGATCTGGGCATTGCCATGCAGCTGACCAACATTGCCCGTGATGTCGGGGAAGATGCCAAGGCGGGCAGGGTGTATTTGCCGCTTTCCTGGTTGCGGGAGGAAGGGCTTTCGGCCGAAGCCTTGGCTGAGGAGCCTGCATTTTCGCCGGCCCTGGGGCGTGTGATCGCCCGGCTTTTGGGCGCGGCTGAGGCGCATTATCGGCGCGCCTGGCCAGGAATTGCCTTGCTGCCCTGGGATTGTCGCGCCGGGATCGGCGCCGCGCGTTTGGTTTACGCGGAAATCGGGCGGGAAGTGGAACGCCAGGGGCTCGATTCGGTGTCGCGCCGCGCTGTGGTGTCCGGACGCCGCAAGGCATGGCTGCTGGCCCGTGCTGCGGGTGCGCTGGCTGCGGGGGAAGAAGGTGCGGATGAGGCACCGGCCCAGGCCACGAAATTCCTGGTGGATGCCGTGCTGCATGCGCCCATGCCGCCCGGCCCGCCTGTGGCGGGCAGCTATGGCGAGCGTCTGGTTTGGGCCTTGGAATTGATGGATCGGATTGATCGCGAAACGCGATTTGGCGTGCGCGCCTGAAAAGCATTGACAGGCATGTCAATTTTGATTGACAATTAAGAAAGTCATTAAAGACTGACAGTGGGCTGGCGCGTGCAGAGATCCCCTCTGCCTTGGCCCTCGGGAGGTTCCGCATGGACGCCTTGGCCCGTATCGAGAGCAGCCTTGCTGATGCCGTGCTCTCCGCCGAGGCGAGCGGTTCGCCGCCCCGGCTGGCTGCCGCCATGCGGCATGCGGTTTTTCCCAAAGGGGCGCGTATTCGCCCACGCTTGACGCTGGCCGTGGCCGCCGCTTGTGGCGATGACCAGCCGCGGCTTTCCGGTGCAGCGGCTGCCGCCATTGAACTGCTCCATTGCGCCAGCCTGGTGCATGACGATCTGCCGTGTTTTGACGATGCCGATCTACGCCGCGGGCGGCCTTCGGTACATCGCGCCTTTGGTGAGCCCCTGGCGGTGCTGGCGGGCGATGCCTTGATCATCCTGGCGTTTCAAACCGTGGCCCGGGCTGGCTGCGCAGCGCCCGAACGGCTTGGTTCGGTGATTTCGGCGATTGGCGATGGTGTTGGCGTGCCCTTTGGCATTGTTGCCGGCCAGGCCTGGGAATGCGAACCGCGTGCGGATCTTTCCGAATACCAGCGGCAAAAAACCGGGGCGTTGTTTGCGGCGGCCTCTGTCGCCGGCGCCGCCGCGGCCGGCGTTCAGGATGCCGAAGCCTGGCGCTTGCTGGGCGATAGGCTGGGCGAAGCCTTCCAGGTTGCCGATGATTTGCGCGACGCGGTGGAAGATGAAGCAAGCATCGGCAAGCCCGTGGGGCGCGACAAGGCGCTGGGCCGGCCGAGTGCTGTGCTGGAATTGGGCCTGCAGGGGGCCGTTGCCCGCTTGAAGCTTTTGGCCGATGCGGCCGTGGAAGCCATCCCGGAATGCCGGGGGCGCGCGGTGTTGCGCGGTTTGATGCTGGAACAGGTGCGCCGCCTTTTGCCGCAAAAACTGGCTGCCGCCTGATCCATGTCACAAGTCATGCCGGCCCAACCTGATCTGGCGCCAGGGCGGGGCGCTTCCTGGGCGGATCGCTTCAGTGCCTGGCGTGAAGCACTGACCGCTCGGCCTGGCTTTCGCGCCTGGGCCGCCCGGTTTCCGCTGACGCGGCCCTTGGCGCGGCGCCGGGCGCGTGCCTTGTTCGATCTCTGTGCCGGCTTTGTCTATTCGCAGGTCTTGGCCGCTTGCGTGCGTCTGCGCCTGTTTGAAGTGCTGCACGCCGCCCCTGCATCTGCCAGCAGCCTAGCGGCGCAAACCGGCCTTTCGCCCGATGCCATGCAGCGTTTACTGGTCGCTGCCGAGGCCTTGGAACTGGTGCGCCGCCGCGCCGATGGACAATGGGCCCTGGGGCCCTTGGGCGCGGCCATGATTGGCAATCCCGGTATTGCTGCCATGGTGGAGCATCATGCCATGCTCTACACGGATCTCGCGGATCCGGTCGCTTTGCTGAAGCGCGAAAGGGGCGGCACTGCGCTGGCCAATTACTGGGCTTATGCCGGGGCGGCACAGCCCGATTCGCTGCCGGGCACAAGAGTTTCCGATTACACGGCGCTGATGGCGGCAAGCCAGCCCATGGTGGCGCAGGAAGTCTTGGCTGCCTATCGTTTCGGTCGGCACCGGCATCTGATGGATGTTGGCGGGGGCAGCGGCGCCTTTCTGGCGGCGGTTGGTCAGTCTGCTCCGGGCTTGGCCTTGACCCTTTTTGATTTGCCCGCAGTGGCCGAACAGGGCCGGGCCCGTTTTGAGCGTGCCGGAATGGCCGCGCGGGCCCGCGTGACCGGGGGCGATTTCAGCACCGATTCGCTTCCCTTGGGGGCGGATATCATCAGCCTGGTGCGGGTGCTGCACGACCATGATGATGATGTGGTGCGGGCCCTTCTGGGGCGCGTCAGGGCTGCCTTGCCGCCCGGCGGGCGGGTGCTGATTGCCGAACCCATGGCCGGCACGCCGGGGGCGGAACCCATGGGCGGCGCCTATTTCGGCTTTTATTTGCTGGCGATGGGGCGTGGCCGCCCGCGCCGCCCCGAAGAATTGGCGGAAATGCTGCGTTCAGCGGGCTTCGGCCCGGCGCGGCTATTGCCGACGGATACCCCTTTATTGACGCGCGTCATGGTTGCGGATGTCAGCCCGTAACGACAAAAGCCCCAATTAATTGTCATTTAAACTTGACAGTTACAATTGTCATATTAAGGTTACATTAACCCAGAGGGGGAACCAGGGGTGGAAGCACTCGCCGTCTTACTCAATGCGCCGGAGCAACTTGCGTTGCGCCGTGTAGCGTTATCCCCACCCGGGGCGGCGGATGTTGTCGTTGACATCGATTGGAGCGGCATCAGTACCGGTACGGAACGGCTTTTGTGGTCCGGTCGTATGCCGCCTTTCCCTGGCATGGGTTACCCGCTGGTGCCTGGATATGAATCGGTTGGGCGCGTGGTTCAGGCTGGCGCCGATTCCGGCCGCGCAGTTGGTGAAACAGTTTTCGTGCCTGGCGCGCGTTGTTTCGGTGACATCAAAGGATTGTTTGGCGGTGCGGCGGCGCGCCTGGTGGTGCCGGGGCCGCGTGTAACGCCGGTGAACGCGACCCTGGGTGAAGACGCGGTATTGCTTGCCCTGGCCGCCACGGCGCATCACGCCATGGCCTTGCCGAATGCAGCGCCGCCCGAATTGATCATTGGCCATGGTGTATTGGGGCGCCTGCTGGCGCGCATTACCGTGGCCGCTGGCCATCCGGCGCCTGTCGTGTGGGAAACCAATGCGGCGCGGCGCGATGGCGCCATTGGTTATGAAGTCATCGATCCTGCTGCTGATGCGCGGCGCGATTACCGCGCCATCTGCGATGTCAGTGGTGATGCCGCCATTTTGGATCAGCTGATTGCTCGGCTTGCGCCGGGTGGTGTCCTGACTTTGGCGGGTTTCTATAGCGCGCCCATTACTTTCGCCTTTCCGCCGGCCTTCATGCGCGAAGCGCGCTTGTGCATCGCTGCGGAATGGAAAGAACCCGATCTGCTCGCGGTGAATGATCTGCTGGCCAAAGGGCGGCTTTCGCTTGCGGGGCTGATTACGCATCGCGCCGTCGCGGATGACGCGCCAAACGCTTACCGGACAGCTTTTGAAGATCCGGCCTGCCTGAAAATGATTCTGGATTGGAGGAAGCACGCATGAACGCCGTTCCCGGTAAGCCGCAGGGCACCTCCATTTCAGGCATGCAGGAAAATCTCCGCAAGGAAGCCGCGTTGGAGCCGGACCCGGTGGTGACCTCGCCGGCAGCGAAGAAAACGCAAATCATTGCCATTTATGGCAAGGGCGGAATTGGCAAATCCTTCACGCTGGCGAATCTGAGTTACATGATGGCGCAGCAAGGCAAGCGCGTTTTGCTGATTGGCTGCGACCCGAAAAGCGATACGACATCGCTTCTGTTTGGCGGCCGTTCCTGCCCAACCATCATTGAAACATCATCCAAGAAGAAAGCGGCTGGTGAGCCGGTGGCGATTGGTGATGTCTGCTTCAAGCGCGATGGCGTCTTCGCCATGGAATTGGGCGGGCCGGAAGTGGGCCGCGGCTGCGGTGGGCGCGGCATCATCCATGGCTTCGAGCTGCTCGAAAAGCTTGGCTTCCATCAATGGGATTTCGATTACGTCCTGCTGGATTTCCTGGGTGACGTGGTCTGTGGCGGCTTCGGACTGCCGATTGCACGCGACATGTGCCAGAAGGT
>JBDKIR010000268.1:0-3328 GCA_039797035.1 Pseudomonadota bacterium
ATCCATTGCGCCGCCGGCGTTGAAATGGCGCGCCCGAAACCATTGGCCGATTGCAGGATGGACATGGCCATGCCGCGCCGCGCGACAAAAAGCCGCGAGATCAGCGGCGCGAAGACCACCATGCTGATGCAATTCGCCCCCAGCGTCATCACCACGCCATAGAGGAACACCACCTGCCAGAGAGAGGTCGCGAAGGCACTGCCCAGCAGCCCGACCGCGAGCAGGCAGCCCCCCAGCAGCACCATGCGCCGCGTCCCAAAGCGATCCACCATGCTGCCCGCCAAAGGCGAAC
This sequence comes from Pseudomonadota bacterium, assembly GCA_039797035.1. Classification (GTDB taxonomy): domain Bacteria; phylum Pseudomonadota; class Alphaproteobacteria; order Acetobacterales; family Acetobacteraceae; genus Neoroseomonas. Next base: position 293 of record JBDKIR010000268.1, read on the forward strand.
TGACACCCCCGACGACCTGCCCGACCGAATAGGCGATGGAACTTTCGCCGCGACTCCAGTGGAATTCCGCAATGAATGCCAGCAGAAAGACACTATAGGCATGCATCAGGCTGGCGCTGATGGTGAAGGCGATAAAGCCACCGGCCAGCATCAGCCAGGCATGGCGCGTTGGTTGCGCGGCCATCACCGCGCTGCCGGCTGTGATGGATGGGGTTCCCGAATTGGCGCGGATTTCTGTGTCACCGGCCTTTTCTCCATCCGTGGCGGGTCTCTGCAGCGGTCAGCATGGCCCGCGGTGCGGCGGGGCGCAATCTTGCCGAAAGCCCGGCCCCTTGGCCTTGTCCGCGCTTCCGGGTTTATGCTGCCCCGGAACGCCGTCATCGGAGGAAACATGAAGCCGCGTATCGTTGTTGTCACCCAATCCATGGTCGATGAGGCCGTGATCCAGGAAATGGCGCCTGATGGTTTTGATCTGCGGATCGCCAAGCCCGGTGGGGCGGATTGGAAGGAGGCGATGGGTGAAGCCGAATATCTGGTGGGCTTCGTGGATATGCTGGTGAAGGATGAGCTTTACGCCATCGCCCCCAAGCTGAAGCTGATCCAGGTATTGAGCGCGGGCTATGACCGCGCGGATATCGCTGCCGCGCGGCGCGGTGGCGTGCCCTTTGCCAATAATGGTGGCGCGAATTCGACTGCCGTTTCCGAACATGCGGTGCTGCTCATGTTGGCAGTGTCGCGGCAATTGATCCGCCAGCATGCCAATGTCGCTGCTGGCCGCTGGCGCGGCAATCAAACGCCGAAGCTGTATGAATTGCGCGGGCGCACGCTTGGCATTGTCGGCCTTGGCACCATCGGCAAGAAAACCGCGCGCCTTGCCCAGGCTTTCGGCATGAATGTGCATTACTACGATATCGCGCGGCTGCGCGAAGAAACGGAAGATGCGCTGAATGTGCGCTTCCGCCTGTATCGGGAATTGCTGCGGACCTCTGATATCGTCTCGCTGCATGTGCCGCTGAATGCCAGCACCAAAGGGTTGTTGGGTGAAGCGGAATTGGCGCTGATGAAGCCGACCGCCTTCCTGATCAATACCAGCCGTGGGCCGGTGGTGGATGAAGCGGCACTTTATCGTGCGCTGTCATCAGGCAAGATCGCCGGTGCGGGGCTTGATGTCTTTGATCAGGAACCGCCGCCGCCGGATAATCCGCTGTTTGGTTTGGATAATGTCGTGCTGACTGCGCATATGGCCGGGCCCACGCAAGACAGCAATATTGCCCGCCTGCGCAATGCCTTTGACAATGTGCAGCGCGTTGCGCGCGGTGAGGCACCGCTTTGGGTCATTCCGGAATTGTATGAATAAGGGATAGCAGCATGTCAGCCGATAATATCAAGCGCGCGATCGATCTTCTGGTTGCGGTCCACCAGGGCGGTGGGCCCATTGCCAATCTGGGTGACGCCGCACCCGGGAATGAGGCCGAAATCTTCGCCGTTCAACGCGGTGTATTGCAGGCGCTGAAGGGCAGTATTGGTGGCTGGAAATGCGCCACACCGCCCGGCAAGCCGACCAATTTCGGCATCATGGCCGCAAGCGGTGCGCGGCAGTCTGGTGCGCGCTGGCAGACCGCCACCGCGCGGCCGATCGGGCTTGAAACCGAAGTGGCTTTTCGCCTGGCGCGTGACCTGCCGGCGCGCGGCACGCCCTACAGCCGGGAAGAAGTGCTGGATGCGGTGGCCGCGGCCTTTCCATTATTGGAATTGGTGCAGTCGCGTTACGCCGACCATAAGCTGGTGTCACCCGCGGAAGGGATGGCCGATAACATCGCCCATCATGGCTATGTGATGGGCGCCGATGTCGCGGATTGGCGGCGCTTTGACCTGCCCAATCTTGCCGTGCGGCAAAGCTATGGTGGCGCGGTGCAGGTTGAACAGAAGGGCGGCAATCCTTCGCTTGATCCAGTGCTGCCGCTGGTCTGGCTCGCCAATCATTTGCATGGGCTGGGTGAGCATTTGCGCGCCGGTCAGGTGGTGACGACCGGCACCTATACGGGCTGCATTTTCGTCCCGCCCGGCCAGCGCGTGCAGGCTGGCTTTGACGGTTTTGGCGAAGTGATCTGCGACCTTGTTTAAGGTCTGACCAAGCCTGTGTCTGGCTGCGTCAGCCTTGTACTGACGCAGCCATGCGGGGCTAGGGGTTACAATCCAAGCTTGCCGGCAACACCCAATTCGCCGGCAAGTTTGGTCAATACCTCAATCGTCTTGTCTTCAATCTCAATGCCATTGGCGCGACGATCCGCCTCACGCATCGCTTCAAGCTCACCGGGGTAAAACACGCCTTGGCTGCCTTCGGCGGGCGGTGTGTCCTTCAAGTAACGCGCGAAATCGGCGACTTCCTGCTTGAATTGCGCCAGCGGGCGGAAGGCATCCACCTTGAACACCGCCATGAAGCAGCCGTCATTATGACGGCCCGTGGGTTCCACGCCAAAGCCCAGCCCCGTCAGCAGACCGCAGAGGATTTCAACCATCGCGGCCAGACCAAACCCCTTATAGCCTTCGGTGCCACCGAGTGGCAGCAGCGCGCCGCCCTTCTTCAATTGTGAAGGATCACGCGTGGGCTTGCCATCCGCACCAATCACCCAACCATCCGGCACTTCCTGCCCGCGCGCTTGCGCGAGAAACACCTTGCCGGCGGCGGCCGCCGAGGTTGCCATATCCAGCACGAAAGGCCCGGCCAAATCGGATGGCACGGCGATGGAAATCGGGTTGGTGCCAAGCCGCGCTTCACGCCCGCCAAAGGGCGCCACTGCCTTGGGCGAACGCCCGGAATCGGCGGTGCAAATGCCGATCATGCCTGCTTCAGCCGCCATCAAGGGATAGCTTGCCAAGCGGCCGATATGCCCCTGACGAAACACCGTGGCGGCGGCGACATTGGATTTTTGCGCTTTTTCGATGGTGTGGCGCATGGCCTTTTCATTGGCGACGTAACCAAAGCCCCAATGCCCATCGATCACCGATGTGGTGGCGCTTTCCTGCACAATCTTC
>JBDKIR010000269.1:0-2830 GCA_039797035.1 Pseudomonadota bacterium
TTCGCGGTGCGCCAGGGGAAAGCATCCCGACACTCGCGGCGCTGGCGCGGCTTGTAGCACCCAGCGATAAATTGCTGCGTGTTGAAGTGAAGGGTGACCGCGACCACAAACCCTATCCGGACTTCCTGCCGCGTGTGCTTGGCGTGCTGGAAGCGGAAGGCATGCTCCAACGCAGCATCATCATCGCCTTTCATGGCGGCACGGCAGCGGCAGCAGCGCAGGAAAAGCGCCTGGCGGGCGCGATCTGGCTGGTGAATAGCGCCATCCTGGCAAGCCTGGGGCCGGATGCCTGCATGGCAGCGGCGCGCGCGCTTGGTGTGACGGGCTGCGAGTGTTCCATGGGCGATGTGACGCCCGCCTTCATTGCGGCCGCGCGCAAGGCGGGGCTTACGACCGGTGTCTGGGCTGCCAATCATCGTGCCGAAATTGAAAAGGCGCTTGCGCTGGGCATGGATGCCTTTGCCACCGATGATCCGCCGCTCGCGATTGAACTCAGAAAGGCACAGGCCTGATGCGCATAGCCGCGCTGGATTTCCTTGGCGTCAATGTCACGCCCAAGACCAATTGGTGTTTCGTGTTGCTGCGGCTGGAAGATGGCCGGGTTGGTCTTGGTGAAATCACGCTGGCGGATCATGAGGCTTTGCTGGAAGCGGAAGTGGCGCGGCTATCGGCCACATTGCGGGGCCAGGATGCCAGCCTGCGAAATCGCCTGGCACAGCTGCTGGCGCATGCGCCGGCGGGGCTTGTTGCGCATGCGGTGATGTCCGGCTTTGAACAGGCGCTTTGGGATGTGGCGGGGCAGGAAGCAGGCCGGCCCATTCACGCCATGCTGGGCGGTGCCTTGCGTGAAAGCGTGCCGCTTTATGCCAATATCAATCGCGGTGCCTCACCACGCACGCCCGCCGGTTTTGCCGATGCCGCCAAGCGCGCGGTCGCTGCCGGGTTTCGCGCGGTGAAGCTTGCGCCCTTTGAACCCATGGTCTGGGAAGACGCCGCGAAGCCCACGCAGCGCGCGGCCTATGCGGAAGGTCTCGCGCGCATTGCCGCGGTGCGCGATGCGGTCGGGAATGCGGTTGATGTCATGGTGGATGCGCATTGGCGCTTTTCACCCGGAGGCGCTGCCGCACTCATCCGTGATGTCGCGCCCTTCAACCTGTTCTGGCTGGAATGCCCGGTATCTGAAGCCAATCACGCCGCCATCGCGCGCCTGCGCGGCATGGCGAATGATCGCGGCATGCGCCTGGCGGGCGCTGAAACCCTTGCCGGGCTTGGTGCCTATCGCCGGATCATCGATGCCGGCTGTTATGATGTGTTGATGCCCGATATCAAATATGCCGGCGGGCATGAGGAAATCCGTCGCATCGCCGCGCTTGCCCATACCGCGGGGATCGAGATTGCGCCGCATAACCCAACAGGGCCGATCTGCCACGCACATTCCGTGCATCTCTGCGCGACACTGCCCAATCTTTTGCCGCTGGAAGTGCAATTCGGCGAAACGGAGCGTTTCTTCACCATGATCACCGGCCATGATCTGCGTTTTCAAGAAGGCAATGCCAGCCTGCCGCAAGGACCGGGACTTGGTATTGGCCTGGATGAAGCGAGCGCCCGGCTTTCACCTTGGCAGCCCATGGCGCAGCCCTGGCTTGACCCGAGGCTCGGCTGATGCCGCTTTGGGGTATCGCCACGGTTTTTGCCGCGCTGTTTCAAACCTGGCGCACTGCCATGCAGCAGAAGCTGCGCGGGCAGCTTTCCGTCAATGCCGCCGCCGTCGTGCGGTATCTCTATGGCGTCCCGGTCGGGATAGCCTTGGTGGGCCTCTACCTCGCCATCTTTGGCGGGTCATTATCTTCGGTCACACCGCTGTTTCTGCTCTATGCCGCGCTTGGTGGCCTCGGGCAGATCATTGGCACCAATCTGCTGATCATGTCCTTCGGCCCGCGCGGTTTCGCGGTTGGTACGGCCTATGCCAAGACAGAAGCGGTGCAGGCCGCCTTCCTGGCCTTGCTGTTATTGGGTGAGAATTTTTCACCGCTCGCCTGGGCTGGCATTGCGGTTTCGGTGGGCGGCACGCTCTTTCTTTCCTTGGCGGGGCGTGTTGGTTCGCTTGGTGAAATGCTGCGCGCCACGGTGCAACCGGCGGCACTTTGCGGCCTTGGCGCGGGCTTCGCCTTCGCGCTTTGCGCGCTGGCCATTCGTGCCGCAACGCATGAATTGCAAGGGCCGGATATTTTATTGCGGGCGCTGGAAACGCTGGTGGTCATCAACACCATGCAAACCATCATGCAGGGTGGCTGGCTGATCTTGCGTGAACCGGCCAGTCTGCGCGCGGTGTTTTCCACTTGGCGTTCTTCCGCGCAGGTTGGTGCGCTTTCCGCTTGTGGTTCCGCCTGCTGGTTTACCGGCTTCGCGCTGGCGCCGGTGGCGCTGGTGCGTGCCCTGGGGCAGGTGGAAATTCTTTTCACCCTGCTCTTCAGCCGGTTTTTCCTGAAGGAAAAAATGAAGCGCACCGATGTGATCGGCGCGCTGACGGTTGTTGCGGGGGTGGTGCTGGTATTATTGGGCCGCTGATCAGGCGCTGAACATCGCCTGAATGGCCTGTGGATCTACCGCTTCAATGCTGGCGGGCTGCCATTTTGGCTGATGATCCTTATCCACCAGCACGGCCCGCACACCTTCCTGGAAATCCGGGTGCTCATGCACCACCACGCGGGTCAGCGCCAATTCCATGGCAAGGCAGCCGGCCAGATCAAGCTTGGCGCCACGGCTGAGCAATTCATGTGTCACGAACAGGGAAGTTGGTGATACGCGCCGCAAGATAGTGATCTGTTCG
>JBDKIR010000270.1:0-6388 GCA_039797035.1 Pseudomonadota bacterium
CTCTACGTGCAGAATTGGGAAACCGTGGTGCATTGCTTCGCGGAAGGCACGCGCATTGTGACGCCATCCGGCGAAGTGGCGGTGGAGTCCCTGCGGGCGGGCGATATGGTGCTGGCCATGCGCCACGGCCATGCCGGTGTGGAACCGTTACGCTGGGTGGGTTCGGTCGATATCGCCGTGCCACGCAATGCCGCAGCAGCGGCCACATCAGCGCCGATCCTGATCAAGGCTGGGGCCTTGGCGCCTGGCATGCCGGCGCGTGATCTCCGCGTCAGTCCGGATCATGCCATGGCGGTTGATGGGTATCTGATCCCGGCCCGGCATTTGGTGAATGGCACCAGCATCATTCAGGAATTCTGGTGCCGGCGTGTGCGCTACTTCCATCTGGAATTGGATGCGCATGGGCTATTGCTGTCGGAAGGGGCCTGGTCTGAAAGCTATCTGGATGATGGCAGCCGCCAGCATTTCAACAATGCGGCGCTGACGGGGCTTTATCTGGATTTCGAAGCCTCCCGCTCACAGGGGCAATATGATGACCGTGCCTGCCTGCCGGTGCTGCGCCAGGGGCTCAAGCTTGATCTGATCCATGGGCGCATTGCGCTGCGGGCTGAGGAGATGGCCGGCAACGAAGAAATCGCCTTGCGCGGTTAGGCGGTTCCCCTTCGCTTCGGCGCGGGGCATAATTCCTGAATTGCGTCAGGAGGAATGCCCCATGGCCGAAGGCCGTCTTGTAATCGGCAACAAGCGTTATTCATCATGGTCCCTGCGCGGCTGGCTGGCCGTGCATCTGGCGGGGCTGGATGTGGAAGAAGTGGTCATTCCGCTGGCTGGCGGCGGTGGCACGGATGCGATCAAATCCGCCACCCCTGCCGGCCTGGTGCCCTATCTGGAACATCGCGGCGCGCGCATTTGGGAAAGCCTGGCCATTTGCGAATATTGCGCGGAAATCACCCCGCGGCTCTGGCCGCAGGATCGCGCCACGCGCGCCCATGCGCGTTCCATCGCGGCCGAAATGCATGCCGGGTTTCGCAATCTGCGCATGGCCATGCCGATGAATCTCGGCCGCAGCTTCCCCGGCCAAAGGCGAACCCCGGAAGCGCTGGCGGATATCGCGCGGGTGGAAGCGATTTGGGCCGAAGCCCTTGGCGCCCATGGCGGGCCTTTCCTGATGGGGGCTGAATTCGGCGCGGTGGATGCCATGTATGCGCCGGTGGTGGCGCGTTTTATCACCTGGCAGCCGGAACTTTCCACAACGACGCAACGCTATATGGCCGCAGTCCGCGCGCATCCCTTGGTGGCGCGCTGGTATGCGGAAGCCGCCGCCGAGCCCAAGGAATGGCTGCTCGATCGTTATGAGAATCCCGCATGAATACCGCCCTGGCACTTGACCATCTTGGCGTCGCCGCACGCGATCTGGCGCCGATCTGCGCCGCCTATGAAAGGCTTGGCTTCACGCTTTCGCCCATTGCGCAGCAAAGCGGGCGGCGGCGGCCTGATCTGCCGGTCGAAAAATATGGGTCAGGCAATCGCTGCGCCTTCCTGAAGCATGGCTATATCGAACTCATCGCCATTCTGGACCCGACGCTTTACGACAATACGCTGAATGCGTTTCTGGCGCGTTATGCGGGGATCCATATCCTTGCACTCGCCATGCTGGATGAAGACGCGAACCTGACACGGCTGCGCCAGGCGGGGCTTGATATTCCTGGGGTGGCGTATCTGGAACGGCCGGTGGAGGCAGGCGGGCCAATCGCGCGCTTTGCCCGCCTGCCCTTCCCGGATCCCCCCGAAGGCCGCGTGCAATTGATCCGGCATTTGACGCCGGAATTGGTGTGGCAGGATCGCTGGATGGACCACGCCAATCGCGCCGAGGTTCTGGAAACTGCCATTCTATGCGCCGAAAACCCGGCCGAGACCGCAACGCGGCTTTCGCGCTTGGCTGGGCTGCCGGTGGAACCAGACCCGGCGGGCGGCTTTCTGCTGCGCCTGCCCGGTGCGGCGCGCGCTGCCGGCCCCAAAGCCCCGGCGCTCGAAACCCGCGTGCGGGTGCTGACCCCAGAAGCGCTGGCCAGCGTACTGCCCGGTTTGGTGCCGCCCGCATCACCTTGCATGGCAGGGATGGTGGTCCGCACCGCCGATGGCGCTGCAGCGGCGCGGCGCATCCTGGCCGGCATCCCCACCCGTGAAGCGCCAGAGGGCATCATGGTTCCGCCCGAATATGCCGCCGGCGCGGCGCTGATTTTTGCCTGAGGCGCGGCGGTGAGTGACTCTAAAGCTGCTTTCGGGCTTAAATGAGATCTGAATGAAACACATCGCGCTTGGCGCCATGTGAGGAGAGTTCAAATGGGTGTTCTGACGGAAGCTCAAAAAGATGCTTTCTGGCGCGATGGCTGCCTGGTGGTGCCGAATGCGGTTTCGCCCGATCTGCTGGCGCGGTTGCGCGCCGAGATCGCCGGTTGGGTGGAAGAAAGCCGCGCCCACACAAAACCCTTCGGCCCGCCTTGCGTGGATGGTCGCCCGCGTTTCGACATGGGCAAGGAACATTCCGCCGAAAAGCCCGCTCTGCGCCGGATCAATAACCCATCCGATATCTCGCCCGCCTATCTGGAAGCGATGCGTGATAGCGACATGACCGAGATGGTGGCCGAACTGATCGGCCCCGATGTGAAGTTCCATCACTGCAAGATCAATCTGAAGCTGATGGGTGCGAAGACCGAAGTGCTGTACCATCAGGACTTCGCCTATACGCCGCATACCAATGACGACATCATCACCGCGCTGCTTTTCCTGGATGATGTGGATGAAACCAATGGCGCGCTGACCATTGTGCCGGGTTCCCATAAGGGCCCGATGTATTCGCTGTTTGATGGGGATCGTTTCACCGGCGCGGTTTCGGATGCGGATGAAAAGGCGCTGCTGGCGCAAAGCATCCCCTGTTATGGCCCGGCCGGTTCGGTCTGCCTGATGCATACCAAGCTGGCGCATGGGTCAGCACCCAATGCCGGCACCAAGCCGCGCGGGCTTTATATTTGCGTCTATACCGCTGCCGATGCCGTGCCCCTGGCGCGCAACCCGATGCCAAGCACGCATGAGGGTGAGATCATTCGCGGCAAGCCGGCGCGCTTTGCGCGCATCACGGAAACCCGCGTGGAATTGCCGCAACAGCCCAAATCCGCGAGCTTCTTTACCGTGCAGGGGCAGGCTTCCGCGCAAGCGGCGGAGTGATTAGGGCTTATTAAAGAAAAACCCGATCAGGCCATCGCCTGATCGGGTTTTTTGTTGTGCTGAATACGCGGTGTTTTATTCCGCATTCTCCGGCTCACGCTCCGCATCCCGATCCTCTTCGGGCTTGGGCAGCGCGGGGGGCGCGGCTTCCTGGCAATCGAAGGTCAGCGCGCCATCGCGGAGCCCAACTTTCACCGATCCACCCTTGGCGAGCTTGCCGAACAGCAATTCCTCCGCCAGCGGCTTTTTGACGTGTTCCTGAATGACACGCGCAAGAGGCCGCGCGCCATAAAGCGGGTCATAGCCGCGTTCCGCCAGCCATTCCTTTGCGGCTGAGGAAAGCTCAATCGTCACATTGCGGTCAGCCAACTGGGCTTCCAATTGCATGACGAATTTTTCGACAACCTGCGCGACAATTTCCGGCGTCAGCCCGGCGAAGGGCACCACTGAATCCAGACGGTTGCGGAATTCAGGGGTGAACATGCGCTTGATCGCATCCTCATCCTCACCCACACGGGCAGCGCGTTCAAAGCCAATGGCAGGCTTCGCCATATCCGACGCACCCGCATTGGTGGTCATGATCAGGATCACATTGCGGAAATCCACGGTCTTGCCGTTGTGATCCGTGAGTTTGCCGTGATCCATCACCTGCAACAGGATATTGTACAAATCCTGATGCGCCTTTTCGATTTCATCGAGCAGCAGCACGGCATGCGGGTGCTGATCGATCGCATCCGTCAAAAGCCCGCCCTGATCGAATCCGACATAGCCCGGCGGCGCACCAATCAGGCGTGAAACGCTATGGCGTTCCATATATTCGGACATATCAAAGCGGATCAGTTCAATGCCCAGCGTCTTCGCCAATTGCTTGGCAACCTCTGTCTTGCCGACACCGGTCGGGCCAGAAAACAGGTAATTGCCAATCGGCTTTTCCGCATCGCGCAGCCCCGCGCGCGACAGCTTGATGGCGCTGGAAAGGGCTTCAATCGCCTTGTCCTGACCAAAGACCATCGCCTTCAGATCACGTTCAAGGTTTTTCAGCACTTCCCGGTCATCGGTGGAAACCGATTTGGGCGGAATGCGCGCGATCTTCGCGACGATATCTTCCACATCCTTGAGCGTGACCGTCTTGCGGCGCTTGTTTTCCGGCACCAGCATGCGTGAAGCGCCGACCTCATCGATCACGTCGATGGCCTTATCGGGTAGCTTCCGGTCATGGATGTATTTCGCGGAAAGCTCCACCGCCGCGCGGATCGCTTCCGGCGTGTAGCGCACCTTGTGGTGCTTTTCGTAATTGGTCTTGAGCCCCTGCAGGATCTTTACCGCGTCTTCAAGTGAAGGCTCATTCACATCAATTTTCTGAAAACGCCGCACCAGGGCGCGGTCCTTCTCAAAATAATTGCGATATTCCTTGTAGGTGGTCGAACCAACGCAGCGAATGGTGCCCTGCGCCAAGGCAGGCTTCAGCAGGTTGGACGCATCCATGGCACCGCCGGACGTGGCGCCGGCGCCAATCACGGTGTGGATTTCATCGATGAACAGCACGGAACCAGGCTGGTTTTCCAACTCGGTCACCACCGCCTTCAGCCGTTCCTCGAAATCCCCCCGGTACCGCGTGCCCGCCAGCAGGCTACCCATATCCAGCGCATAGATGGTGGATTTCGCCAGTACTTCCGGCACATCGCCTTCAATGATGCGCTTGGCCAGGCCTTCCGCAATCGCGGTTTTGCCAACGCCGGGGTCGCCCACATAAAGCGGGTTGTTCTTGGTCCGGCGGCACAGGATCTGAATGGTGCGTTCAATTTCCTGATCGCGGCCGATCAAGGGGTCGATCTTACCTTGCTCGGCTTTCTTGTTCAGGTTCACGCAGTAATTGGTCAGCGCATCCTGGCCGCGCGCGGCGCCGCGGCCCTTTTCTTCCTTCTCGGCCCCGGCTTCATCACCGCCGCCTTGGGCACTGCCCTGCGCAGGGCGCGGTTGCGAACGCCCAGGCGCCTTGGCGATGCCATGGCTGATGAAATTCACCGCATCCAGGCGCGTCATATCCTGCAATTGCAGGAAATAGACGGCATGCGATTCGCGTTCAGAGAACAGCGCGACCAGCACATTAGCGCCCGTCACTTCATCGCGGCCAGAGGATTGCACATGGATGGCGGCGCGCTGGACCACGCGCTGGAACCCCGCCGTAGGCTTCGGGTCACCACCGCGTTCCGTCACCAGGCCCGCCAGGTCCTTATCCAAAAATTCCGTCAGATCGCGCTTCAGGCGTTCGATATCGACACCGCAAGCGCGCAAGACCGCGACCGCATCCGCATCATCGCCAAGGGACAGCAAAAGGTGTTCGAGGGTGGCATATTCGTGCCGGCGTTCACCAGCCAGGCCCAGGGCGCGATGAAGCGTCTGTTCAAGATTCCGGGACAACATGATCAAAGACGCTCCGTGTTGGCCCTCTCATCCTGTCGTTGCAGGACGAAGCGGCCGGATTCATACGCTTATTTAGGCGCCCTCCTGGGGTTCTGCGACCCCCGCCCTCAGTCCTTTTCGATCGTGCATTGCAGCGGGTGCTGGTTCTGGCGGGCCAGATCCATCACCTGCGTCACTTTTGTCTCGGCCAACTCATAGGTGAAGACCCCGCACACCCCAACACCGCGACGATGGACATGCAGCATGATGCGTGTCGCCTCATCGCGATTTTTCTGGAAAAACCTTTCCAGAACATGAACGACGAATTCCATCGGCGTGTAATCATCGTTCAGCATCAACACTTTGTACATGGCGGGCTTCTTGGTACGCGGGCGCGTCTTGACGACGATGCCTGTCTGCGGCCCTTCACCCCCGCCTTGCCCGTCATTCGGGCGCTTATCCTGATCGCTCATGATTCCAGTTCGGTCTTCCACGGTGCAAGGCACCGACCCCACACCTTAGAGGAGAATATCGGAGCAAACGGCCCAAGGTGAAGGGCTAGTTTGCGCCAATCGCGATAATCTTTTCAGGACCCACGCGAAAAGGGCCCGGCCCTGCCCAGGAGCGACCTTGAAGATCACTCACTGAGACAGAACCAGGCCCTTGGTGGTGGCCACCCTCAGGGGGGGAGGAGGGAGGAGAGGGTGACGCACCCAAATGACGCCGGGGCACAAAGCCCCGGGTCAGGATCAAGCCGCGA
>JBDKIR010000271.1:0-4900 GCA_039797035.1 Pseudomonadota bacterium
CGGCAATGCGCGCCGGCCAATTCTTCACGCAAGGATCAAGCGGGTGCAGCTTCACCAGCAAGCCAGAACGCTCCGGCGCATGACGCGCGAAGGAAGCCATCGTCTCCCTCAGCGGGGTATCCATATCGGGATAGGGTGAATAGGCGCGGATGGAAAAATCCGTCTCAAGCTGCATGGCGAAAAGCCAAAATGGCGCACCCGTGGCGCGTTGCTGACGCAACCGCATGAGTGAACGTCGTGTTTCAGTGCCCCGCCGCAATAGCCGAAGGCCAAGCGCGGCATAAAGCCAAATGGGCTTCAGCAATTGATGGTTCTGATAATGGCGAAAGCCGAAGGGCCAAAGCCGCGCGGTGTGATAGGCGATGTCCCAACATGCGCGGCGGGCAAAATCATCCTCGAATTGCCGCGCCGGATCCGGCAGAGGCAGACCCAGCGCCATTTCCCGGATCACAGCGGGATCACGCGGCACCAGGCTATTGCCGCCCATGCCATCGCGTTCCAGCGTGATCCAATCCGGGCGCAAATAGCCGAAATCCGTCACCACCACGGAAATACCCCGCGCCTTGGCGGCTGCGATGGCAATCTTGTGATAGGGGCGCTGCTCACCCGACAGAAACACATCCGTAATGGCCTGCTCTGCCAGGAAGCGATCAATCCATGCGGGCCAGGCGGCAAGCGTGCCCGGGAAATCAACGGCGCCCGGACCGCGCCAGAATAGCTTGTCGCCCAAATTCAGGTTGACGCGATGGACCTGGTGCCCAAGCGCGCGCAAACCGGCTGCCACTTCAGCGAAAAAGGGCGATATCGGGCCTTGCAGGAACAGGAAGCGCCGCATGGCGGCCTAGAAATGCTTGCGAAACATCACCTTTCGCATCGCATCCCTGCGGGGCATGGTCAACCACACCCCGCCTTGCCGCGCCGCGACGGCGCCATTGTTACTTCTGGGACCAGGGGGTGGTCTGCCAGAGCTTCTTGTAATCCCCTTCAAGGGCGCGGAGCCGGGTGAACCAGGCTTCGCCGGATTCAAAGGATGGTTCGGTGAAGCGGCTTTCCAGAATTTTCACGAATTCCGGATCGCGCGCGATATCCGCCGTGGCTTCGCGCAGGCGCTGCACAATGGATGCCGGCGTACCCGCCGCCATGACCAGGCCGCGTTCCGATGCCATTTGCACCGGAAAGCCCAATTCCTTCAGCGTCGGCACATCCTGGCGGAAGCGGCTACGCGTCGCGCCACCTTGGGACAGCACGCGCAGCTTTTCCTGATTGGCCGTCACCGGCCCCAGATTGAGCCCCATGCAATCCACCTGCTTGCCAAGCACGGCGGTGCGCAGCTGCGGATCACCCTGATATACCACATGGACAAACCGCGTCCCGGTTGCGGCTTGCAGCAGCACCAATTGCAAATGATCGTCAGACCCAACCCCCGGTGAGGCATAGGTGATGGTATCGGGCCGCGCACGCGCCGCTGCCAAAAGATCATTCAGGCTGCGATAGGGGCTATCCTCATGCACCGTAATCGCAGAAGGATCGGTCACCAGATTCCCGATGCCGACGAAATCATCCAGCTTGAATTGCGCGGTACGTTCAATCGGGATGGTCAGAAGCCCCGGCATATTGGTGGTGCCAATGGTGTGCCCATCCGGGCGCGCGCGCGCGACCGCGGCCAAGGCCACTTCACCGCCAGCACCCGGCCGGTTCACGACCACAACAGAACCGCCAATCCGCTTCTCGAGCGCCGCAGCATAGCTGCGCGCATCCAAATCCGTGGCACCGCCGGCCACGAAACCAACCACGATTTCAATCGGCTTATCCGGCCAACGCGGCTGGCCCAAAGCGGGCGCGGCAAGGGCCGTACCCGCAGCCCCCAAAATACCACGACGTGTGAGCTTCATGACTTTTTCCCCTCATTGCTTTTTTTGCCACGCCCTTACCCGGCGCAAACCACATTCCGCCGCCACCTTAGACTTCCCGGTGATGATTGGGCAGGCCCATCATCAGGAAAGTCTCACTTAGCCCGCAGGCAGCCAAATCGTCACGCTGGTGCCGACCCCTTCGGTGCTTTCAATATTAAGCCTGCCCCGATGGTGAATGATGATGTGGCGCGTGATGGCAAGGCCAAGTCCGGTGCCGCCCACTTGGCGCGAACGCCCCTGATCGACCCGATAAAAGCGCTCCGTCAGCCGGGGCAAATGATGCTTCGCGATCCCAGGACCATTATCGCTCACCCGCAGCACATAACCCGCGCGGCGCGGGGCTTCCTGTTGCGCCATGGGTTCAATCGTGACCCTGATCTGCCCGCCGTCTCGGCCATGGCGTAGCGCATTATCCAATAAGTTGCGCATCACCTGCGCCAATTTCGTCGCATCGGCCGGGCGCGCCCAGGCTTCAGGCGGGACATCAAGACTGATGCTGGTGCCGCGCTGCGCCAGAAGCGGTGCCAGCGCCTCGGCCTCCACCCGCGCGATCAACGCCAAATCGGCCTGGCCTTGCGGGGGCTGGTGTTCTTCCATTTCGATGCGTGACAGGTTCAGCAAATCATCAATCAGGCGGCGCATGCGGTCCGCTTGTTCGGCCATGATGCGCAGAAAACGCTGCTGCGCTGCGGCGTCTTCGGCAGCGGGGCCGCGCAAGGTCTCAATGAAGCCGATCAGGCTGGCCAAGGGCGTGCGCAATTCATGGCTGGCATTGGCGACGAAATCCGCCCGTGTGCGCTCCAGCGCTGCTTCGCGGCTGCGATCCTGCAACAGGATCAACAGGCATCCGCCATCCGCCAAAGGGGGATCCAATGGCACCACCCTGGCGGCAAAGGCACGCGGCTGCGGCACTGTCAGGCTGAGTTCCGTGGCGGCGGGTTGGCCATTTTCCAAAGCCTGATCCAAGGCCGCTGCCAATACAGGGTGACGCAGCAAGGCGGCCGTATCAGGCGCGCGGCCGGATGCATCGGGCCCCAGCATGGCATGCGCTGAGGCATTGGCGCGCAATACGCTGCGATCCGCCGCGAGCACCAGCAACGGATCGGGCAGATTTGCCAGAATGGCCGCATCCGCCTGGCGCAGGCGTTCCACCATGCCGCCCTGTTCCGCCAAGCCACGCGCCAGCCGCCGGATGGCATCGGCCAAAATCGCGGGGTCAGCCTGCGGCCTTGGCAGGTCCAGGCTATGGGCCACGCCGGATTGGCCCAGCGCCTCACGCAAGGCCACCGCAAGCTCGGCAAAGCCACTCAGCCACAGCCGCGCCACCAGCAGGCTTGCGATCAGGCTGGCCCCCAAAGCGAGCAGACCGATGAAAGGGGGTAAATGGCCTGTCAGGATCAGCAGCGCCAGCACAGCCGATGGCACCGCGCCAACCAGCATGGCGCGCTGCAGCAAGCGCCTGAACCCCATCTTGCGCCCCGCCAATATCGCCCTGGCTACCTCAGCTCCCCGCCGCGGGCATGAGCGCGCTTTCCACCAGCACCGCCTCACCATTCGACCCAAGGCGGAACAGGGCCAAGCCGCGCAGCACCTCTCCATTGGGTGCAAGGCGCAAGGGGCCATCCACGCCGTAAAGCCCCGGCAAGCTTTCTGGTGCCGCCCCCATCGGGCTTTTCGCCACGGCAGCGCCCATCAGGGCCGCGTCATGGGCGACCCCGGCAATGCGCGGCGGCGCTTGACCAAATGCCTGTTGAAAGAGTGCATCAAAACCACGGCGCGCTTCCTGATCGGGGGCGGCGAAAAGCGCGCCATGCAGGGCGGGTTCATTCGCAAGCCCAGCATCCAAGGCCCAGAGCGCATGGCCAAGAATGGCCGGCCCAGGATTGCCCGACATGCCGGTTTTGAGCGCGGCCGCCAATTCGCGGGCGCGCAAGCCCGTTGCACCGATCATGACCGCATCCAGATCACGGTTGGATTGCTGGGCAAGTTCCTGCACCGGCCCCGCCGCGCCAGCGGTGCGGTTGTAAAGCACAACAGCCGGGTTCGGCAGGTTGAAGGCCGCCGCCGTGGCGCGCATGCCCGCCGCCAAAGCGCGCCCATAGGCATCATCCGGGGCAATCAGGCCAAACCGCCGCGCGCCCACCGAAAGGCTGGCGCCCATCACGCGGCGAACCTGCTGCGCTGGCGTGATGCCAAGCGCCCAAATCCCCGCCCCTGCCTGGGCGGCATCATTGGTCAGCGCCATCACCGGCAGGCGGGCAGCCCTTGCGGCTGGCGTAATGGCGGAGGTTTCCGCCGCCGTCAGCGGCCCGACAATGGCCCGCGCCCCCTGCCCCACCGCGCGCCGCGCCGCTTCCGCCGCGCCCGAGGCACTGCCCGCCGTATCCAGGGGCAGGAATTCAACCCGCGCATCATTCTGTTCAAACAGCGCCAATTCCGTCGCCTGCTGCAAGGCCGCCCCCAAGGGGGCCTGCGCCCCGGTCAGGGGCAGCAAAAGCGCCACCTTGCTGCGCGGCATATCCACCGGTGCCGCCGCCGGCGTGCTACCCACCACCAGGGGGGCTTGCGGTGCGCAGGCGCTGAGCGCGACAAGCACCCATACCGTCAGGAGAGGCGTGAGACGTGGCAGAAGACGAAGCGCAACATGAGGCACGGTCGGTCTATCCTTCGGCTGGGTCCATTTTGGGACCCGGTCTGACATTGGTTGCCACCCCCATCGGCAATATGGGGGATCTTGCGCCGCGTGCCATGGCTGCCTTGCGGGGCGCGGATGCGGTGCTCTGCGAGGATAGCAGAACCACCGGCGCCATGCTCGCTCGGCTTGGGGTGGAGGCGACTCTCATACCCTTGCACGATCACAACGAAGCCGCGCAAGTCCCCAAAATGCTGGAGCGGTTGGAACAGGGGCAGAGATTGGCCCTGGTATCCGATGCCGGGACACCGCTGGTGAGCGACCCGGGGTTTCGCCTGGCGCGCGCCGCCATGGC
>JBDKIR010000272.1:0-4753 GCA_039797035.1 Pseudomonadota bacterium
GCAATTCAGCGAACTGCCGAAGAAAGCCTTGCAGAGCTATTAAGGCTTCTGACTGTTCCTGACTTCTATGCTTGATAGCTGCCTTTGCAGGCAGCATCAGTTAAAGCGCCGATCATGAAATGCAATTTTTCAGGGAATGCTGCCGCTTAAATCACGCTTGGCAGTGCGTCGCCCGTATCGACCCCCATCAAGTACATCGGCATAGCCGATGAGGATGTACCTGCAACAATAGAGTTGGCATAGCTATCGGTGAGGGCGTTCGCGGCCGTGACGGTGCTGGCAAGGTGAGTGACGGAATCCATCACGTCGATACCCCAGGTGGTATTGTTAAGGCCCTCATTGAAGGCGAAGTAGTTTCCGACGCTGACTTTATTTGCCAGGGTTTGGCGATCAGTGGCGCTACCCGTCGGTGCTTTGGCGCCATTGATGATGGCGAGGAGAAAAACATCCTTACTGACACTGCCTGTGTTGATTTCACCTACCCAGTAATTCAGGCCTTCTGTGTCAGGTACGCGGCTGAGAACGTTGTTATAGACCGTTGTCACGAAGGTCTGGGTCGGCATGGATGACGGATAGGCGGCAATAGTTTCAGGTTGCACAAAAAAGGATTTCGCGATTTCGGCTAGCGGCATGCCATCATAAAGACGCCCACCCCAGTAGTTCAAACCGATCGCGTCAGGGGCGCGATTGAAGCTCGCGATATAAAGCTCCACCAGCTGATCGCTTTCCGTCGCTGTCAGCGTGTCTGTCTTTGAAAACCAAACGGTTTCAAGACCTAGATCAGGAAATTCGATATTTTCGATCGCCGTCAGTGTATCGGCGCCATATCGCGCATTTGCGCCACGCAGGGAGAAGCTCTCGGCAGCAAATGTCGTGGCAAACCCAGAAGACGTGGCGCCAAGAGTGACGCGATCAGTGCCGTCGCCTCCATTTAATGTGTCATTGCCGATACCGCCATCCAGCGTGTCATTGCCTGAGCCCCCTTGAAGGGAGTCATCGCCAGCCCAGCCTTCGATAAGGTCGTTGCCATTTTCGCCATTGATATCGTTGCCGAGATCATTGCCAAAAAGCTTATCGTTTTGCGCTGTACCCAACAGATTTTCGATGGATGTGCCGAAGTTGACGGTTATTTGGCCGGCGGAGGTGATGGTGGCCGCCTTGGCCGTTCCGACATATCCCCAATAGCCTGGCGTCAGATAAAGCGTCACGCCCTCATGCACATCGCGCGCATCAATGGTGTCAGTGCCGGCGCCATCCCAAATGAAATTGGGAGCGCTGGCGGAAAGGCTGTAGGTGTTATTGCCAGAGTTGGCAGAGGCACTGACGCCATAAAGGTATTGCAGCGTCGCGATATCCAGCGCGCTATATCGCAGATAATACTGCGCAGCATGATCCGTGTAGCTCATCACAGTCCAGGCCGTGTCATCCTCGCTGTCCGGTAGGTAAGGCGGATCCTCTGCAGAGAAGCCCAAACTCTCACCGTCAAAAGGATGCTTAAGGCCCAAGCCGTGACCGATTTCATGAATAAGCGTCAATGCGCCATAGGTGCCATCAGCGAGAGTGGTATTCGCTTCATAGCGATGCAGGAACACATCGCTCCCAATGAAATCATCCATGGGGGTATAGGCGTAGCCACCCGTGCCGTCTTGGACATTATTGGCGAAGGTGAAGACATTTCGGGCGGCGACCTGATCCGTCCGCACAAAATGAACATTGATCACGCTTTCGATATACCGCAGGGCTTCTTCTGTCCTGGCAATCTGGGTGGCGCTGAAGGGCGTATAGCCATTCGCATTGCCAGGATCCGCATCATAGCCCGGAAGTGAGGTCGGGAAAGCGTAGCCAAAGGTTCTTGACGATCCCAGCAGTATTTCAGGCCGATACTCGGCCTGTGAGTCGCTCAACAAAGCGCTGATCCAATAGGGCAGGGGCTCTGCGCCATCGACGTAAATCACCTCTTCGATGGTGCTGGGTAATTTTACGAAACTGGTCGAAACATAAGCGGTGTCATAACCGGCTGTATCGTAGATACTGTCGTTACGGTTATCGATATAATAGACGTCATCCCCATAGCTGCCATAAAGCGTGTCAATGCCGGTGCCGCCATCCAGGGTGTCATTGCCGAGCGCCCCCGACAGGCTGTCATTGCCCGCCTGACCGTAGAGTTCGTCATTGCCGTAACTGCCAGAGAGCGTGTCGTCTCCGGACGAACCTTGGTAAATCGTCATTGAATGCGCTTTTTCATCAAAATAATTGTACGGATCAGAGTTATTCTATCAGAAAGCGCACCCTGGGGCTATCAATGATCGGTCGATTGGGGGCGGCGCGCAGCAACTTGCCGCATGGCAGCTTGCCGCTCTAATTTGAGGCTTCATGGTCTGGGCACAACAATGGGCATTGCTGCGTTTGGGCTTGGATGCGTTCAGCCTGGATCAACAGCATGACATTGTCCTACCCCCATTATGCGGATCGTTGCGGCTTCAATAGCTTGCTACCGGTGCGCAAACCACGCGCTCCGGCTGCCGGCGATATCGCGGCGGATTATGCGGTCATTGGGGCTGGTTTCACGGGCCTCGCGGCGGCGCGGCGCCTTGCACAATTGCGGCCTCAGGCACGCATCATTTTGATTGAAGCGACGGAGGTTGGCGAAGGCTCCTCCGGCCGCAATTCGGGTTTTGCCAGCCCGAGTGATCTGCCCTCTGGCCCTGGGCCCGCGGATCGTCAGCAGGCAGAGGCGCTCAATCGCTTCACGCGGGAAGGCTGGGCCTGGCTGATGGAGCAGATTGAAGAACATAAGATTGACTGCGCGCTGGCACCTTCCGGGCGCATCAAGGCCGCGGCGACGGATCTGGGCGCGGAACAGGTGCGCAATCTGCAGGCGGCGGTGCAGGCGGCTAATATCCCCTTCAAGATGCTTGATCGCGCCGCCCTCGAAGAGCGTATCGGGACGGCTTATTATCAATACGGCATCTTCACGGAAGAAGGCTATCTGCTTGATCCGGCGGCCCTTATTCGGGGCTTGGCGGATGGCTTGCCGGAAAATATCGCGTTTTTTGAAAATACGCCGCTGCTGTCACTCCGCCACCAAGGGCAATGGCAGTTGGAAACGCCATCGGCGCGGATCTCCACGCCATGCGTCATCATGGCGACGAACGCCGCCATACGCCATTTCGGGCGGCTGCGGGATCGGCTGGTGACCATCTATACCTATGGCGCGCTTACCCCGGCACTCGCGCCAAATGACGCCGCCCGCCTGGGCAGCATGCCGGTTTGGGGGGTGCTGCCCTGTCACCGGCTGGGCAGTACGCTCCGCCGGGTTGGGGCGGATCGGCTGCTGGTGCGCTCACTCTATGCCCATGAACGCCCCTTGCCTGAGGCGAAGGTCAGGGACGCGCTGCTTGGGTGTTTTCACCGCCGCTACCCGGCGCTGCGCCATATCGGGCTGGAACATGTCTGGGGCGGCACAACGGCCTTGACCATGAATGGTGCGCCATGGTGGGGGCGCGTGGAAGATGGGCTTTATGCTTCCGCCGGCTGCAATGGCTCGGGCATTGTCAAGGGAAGCGTCCTTGGGAAGCGTCTTGCGGAACTCGCCTTGGGTGAGGGCGCCGAACATGAAGTGCGCGCCACCTGGGGCACGGCCAATTGGGTTGCCCCGGAACCCTTTCGTTCTATTGGCTTCAAGCTGATTTCGGCACGTGAACGCCGGCGGGCGGGGTTGGAGACATGATGACCACCCCTTGGCCGATGCCAAAGCCTGGTGGCTGGCTTTGCTGGCCCTGATTGCCTAGGCTTTCCCTCAAAAGGCGGCACCAAGGCGGCCTAAAAAGGGGGAAGCGTTGTTCATGTTCCGGCTATTGATTGTTCTTTGCTCCGTTTTCGGCGCCATGCCTGCCTTGGCGCAGGCGCCATTTCCGAACCGGCCCATTCGCTTCATTGTGCCGTTTGCGCCAGGTGGGTCGAATGATTTCACCGCGCGGCTGATGGCGCCACGCATGGCCGCCAGTCTGGGCCAGCCTGTCGTGATTGAAACCCGTTCCGGTGCGGGTGGCATGACCGGGGTTGATGTGGCCGCGAAGGCGCCTGCGGATGGGTATACTGTCGCGCTTGGCACCACGGGGGCAATTGTCATTGGGCCCAGCCTGAGCCGCACCCCGCCCTTCGTGGCAGAGCGCGATTTGGCGCCCATTACGCTTGCCATCAATGTTCAGGTACCCATCGTGGTGCCAGCCCAGTCACCCTATCGCAATTTGCAGGAGTTGCTGGCTGCAGCGAAGGCGCAGCCAGGAAAGATCACCTTCGGGTCCAGTGGCGCAGGTGGCATGCCGCATCTGGCGGGTGAATTGCTGAACCAGGTGGCGGGCGTGCAAATGGTGCATGTGCCCTATCGCGGCGGCGGTCCGGTGGGGACCGCGCTGCTGCAGGCGGAAGTCGATATGGGCATGTCCGATATGTCGGTCTTTCTGGCGCATCATCGCGCGGGCACCATGCGGATTCTTGCTGTGGGCAGTGCGCAGCGGCTGCCCTATCTGGCGGAAGTTCCAACCTTGGCGGAAGCCGGCTTCAGCGGTGTGGAGACGAGCAATTGGCACGGGCTGGTCACGGCCGCTGGCGTGCCAGAGCCCATCCTGGAAAGGCTGAATGCGGTGGCCGCCGCCGCACTAAAAGACCCTGAGGTGGTCAAGACGCTGAATGAGCAAGGCATTGATCCCGTTGGCGGCAGCCGGGCGGAATTGGCGGCGCTTATTCGGAA
>JBDKIR010000273.1:0-4100 GCA_039797035.1 Pseudomonadota bacterium
CCGCGCCCCTTTGTTATCAAGCCCGTGAATGAAGGTTCCTCTGTTGGGGTGACCATTCTGCAGGCGGGCGATAATCGGCGTGCCGATATCGCGCGCGGTTGGGCATATGGCGATGCCATCATGGTGGAAAGCTTCATCCCTGGTCGTGAATTGACTGTGGGTGTGATGGGCGATCGCGCCTTGGCGGTGACGGATATTCTGGCCGATGCCGGCAGTTTTTATGATTATGAAAGCAAATATGCCGCCGGTGGTTCGCGCCATGTGCTGCCGGCGCGCATGGATCCTGCCTGCTATGCGCAGGCTTTGGATATTGCGCTGCGCGCGCATCACGCGCTTGGCTGTCGCGGCGCGTCGCGAACTGATTTTCGCTATGACGATGCCGGGGGCGAACCCGGCCGCCTGGTGATCCTGGAGGTCAATACCCAGCCTGGCCTGACGCCGACCTCATTGCTGCCGGAACAAGCTGCCTATTGCGGCATTTCCTTCCCCGCGCTTTGCGCCTGGATGGTGGAGCAAGCCCGCCATGGCGCGTGAACGTCTTGCCAGCACATCTGTGAAGAAGAAGGAACAGGGGCGGCCATCTGCGCTCCGCTTGCTGCTGCGCCGCAGCCGGCGCTTCGCCAGGCCGGCATTGTTTGGTGGCGCGGTTTTGCTTGGCTTCGGCTTTATTGCTTATGCCATTGCCATGGTGGATCCCGCTGGTCAGGCGCGGCGTCTGATCGATTCCGTTTCCGTCCTGGGCACGGATCACAGCATGACGGTGCAGGCGGTGATTCTGGATGGCCGGCAGAACACGCCGACTTCCATGATTCGCGAGGCGTTGGGTGTTTCGCGCGGCGATTCCATTCTGGATTTTTCCCCCGAAGCGGCGCGGCAAAGGCTGGAATCCATCGCCTGGGTGGCGCGTGCGCATGTGGAACGCCATTTGCCCGGTACCATTGTGGTGCGCCTGGAAGAACGCCGCCCCTTCGCCATTTGGCAGAATCAGGGCCGCTTTGTGATCGTGGATCGTGACGGCAAGACAGTGGCAACCGATGGCCTGGACCAATTCGGCCCGCTGCCCTTGATTGTCGGGCCTGGGGCGGATCGCGGCGCAGCGGCGCTTTATGATTTATTGGCGGCTGAAGCAGAAGTTGCCGAACGCGTGCAGGCCATGGTGCGGGTGGGTGAAAGGCGCTGGAATTTGCGCCTGCATAACGGCACCGATGTGCTTTTGCCGGAAGGGGCGGAAGGCGCGGCCATCAAGCGGCTTTCGGAATTGCAACAGGAAGCGAAACTTCTGGATCGGCCTGTCGCGGCGATTGATCTGCGCTTGCCGGACCGTCTGGTGGTGCGCACGCGTGAGGCACCGGAAACGCCACAAAACCGCCCTGCAGCGCGGAAGGAACGCGGATGAATCAACTCGCCCGCCTTCCCAATGATTTTGAACCCAGCGCCGCACCGCCGCGGCGTCGCCGGCAGGCGCGCAATGGTGTCTTTGGCGTCTTGGATATTGGCTCGACCAAAGTTGTCTGCCTGATTGCGCGTATTGAAAGTGATGGCAGCCCGCGGGTGCTGGGCTTTGGCTGGCAGCGCGGGCGCGGCGTGAAGGGCGGATCCATCGTGGATCTGGAAGAAGCCGAACGCGCCATCCGCGCCGCGGTGGGCCAGGCGGAAGAAATGGCCGATACGCGGCTTTCGGGCGCCATCGTCAATCTTTCCTGCGGGCAGCCTGATAGTCGGCAATTGCAGATCCAGTGGGAGATTGGTGGGCGCGCCGTCACGGAAGTGGATTTGCGCGCCATTCTGCATGAAGGTCGGCGCCGCACGGCGGAAGAAGGGCGAGAGACAGTTCACGCCATTCCGCTTGGTTTCACCGTGGATGCCACGCCGGGGGCCGATGATCCGCGTGGCATGATTTGTGATATGCTCGGCGCACGCCTGCATATGGTATCCGCTGCTGAAGCGTCACTCCGGAACCTTGGCGCCTGTCTGATGCGCTGCGATCTGGAAGTGGAGGAACTTGTCTCCGCCCCCTTCGCGGCCGGGCTGGCGACCCTGGTGGAAGATGAAAAGCAATTGGGCGCCACCGTGATTGACATGGGCGGCGGCACCACCAGCCTCGCGGTCTTCAGTGAAGGGCATTTGCTGCATACCGCGCAAATCGCCGTTGGCGGCGGGCAGGTGACCAATGACTTGGCCACCATCCTCTCCACACCTGTCGCCCATGCGGAACGGATGAAGACGCTGCATGGCGCTGTGCATGGCGGCGCGGATGATGAACGCGAATATTTGCCGGTGCCCTTGTTGGGTGAGGATGAACACCACATTGCGCGCATCCCGCGTGCCATGGTGGTTGGTATCATCAAGCCGCGGCTTGAAGAAACCTTCGAACTCATCAAGGAAAGGCTGGATCTGAGCGGCCTTGGCAAGGAAGCCGGCGCACGGGTCGTGCTGACGGGTGGCGCTTCGCAGCTGGTTGGTGTGCGCGAAATGGCCGCCCGCATTCTGGATCGTCAGGTGCGCCTTGGCCGCCCGCAAGCCTTGCGTGGCTTGGCGGAAGCCGCTTCCGGGCCAGCCTTTGCCAGCGCTGTTGGTCTTTTGCTTTGGGGCGCCGGGGAAGGCCGCCCTGTCTTGGATATCGCCCCGGGTCCTGTGAAGGCCGGCGGCGCAATACGCCGTTTAATCCATTGGCTGAAGGATCGTGTCTGATGCCGCGTCCTTTCGCCCCCTTGAACAACCCAAACCGCTCATCCCTGCGTGAGGAGGAACAACCATGACGCTCAATCTGACGATTCCGCAAAACCAACACACGGATTTCACACCGCGGATCACAGTTGTGGGCGTGGGTGGTGGTGGCACCAACGCCGTCAACAACATGATCTCCATGGGGCTGGATGGTGTTGAATTCCTGGTCGCGAATACAGACGCGCAATCGCTTATCCATTCACGCGCAGATCGCCGTGTGCAGCTTGGCCCGCATTTGACACAGGGCTTGGGCGCGGGTGCGAAGCCTGAGATCGGCCGCGCGGCGGCGGAAGAAGCCACGGAAGAACTCGCCCGCCATATTGAAGGCGTGCACATGATTTTCATCACCGCCGGCATGGGGGGCGGTACCGGCACGGGGGCGGCGCCGGTGATTGCGCGCATGGCGCGTGAACGCGGCATCCTGACCGTGGGTGTGGTCACCAAGCCGTTTGATTTTGAAGGGCCGAAGCGCCGCAAATCCGCTGATCAGGGGATCGAGGAATTGCAGCAATTCGTCGATACGCTGATTGTCATCCCCAATCAGAACCTGTTCCGCCTGGCCAATGAACGCACGACTTTCCAGGAAGCGTTCAAGATGGCCGATAACGTCCTTTATATGGGCGTGCGCGGCGTGACGGATCTCATGATCAATCCGGGCATGGTCAATCTGGATTTTGCCGATATCCGCACGGTGATGGCGGAAATGGGCAAGGCCATGATGGGCACGGGCGAAGCCGAAGGCGAAGATCGCGCCCGCAAGGCCGCGGAAGCCGCCATCAGCAACCCCTTGCTGGAAGATATTTCCATGCGCGGCGCCAAGGGTGTGCTGATCAATATCACCGGCGGTTACGACATGACGCTGTTCGAAGTGGATGGCGCAGCCAATCGCATTCGGGAAGAAGTGGATGAAGATGCGAATATCATCTTCGGCACTTCGGTCGATGAAACCATGAATGGCCGGGTGCGTGTGTCTGTCGTGGCCACGGGTATTGATGTGGCCGTGCCGCAGGAAATGGAAAAGCCGAAGCTGGTCGCCATGGGCGGTGGCGCGGCGGTGCCGTTGAATGTCGTGGCCACGCAAAGCGTCGGTGCCGCACCCGCGGCGGCGGCGCCTGCCGGCCCTGGCCTGCCCTTTATGCGTCGTGCGGCGCAAACCGCGGCCCCGGCCTTGCGCCCGGCCGTGGTGGAAACCGCGCCGGAAGCCGCCCCGGAACCGGTGGTGGAAACCCCGGTCATGTTGGCGCCCGCGCCAGCGCCTCAGCCGGAAGTGCCGCAGCTGCGTGTGCCGGTGGCGGAACCCGCGCCGCAATACGCGCCCGCGGCGCCGCAAATCGGCGCTGGGCTGCGTGGCCTATTCGGCAAGGTTACGGGCA
>JBDKIR010000274.1:0-4021 GCA_039797035.1 Pseudomonadota bacterium
ACGGATCCTGTCGGGGCCTGGTTGCCGCCCTTGATGCAGATGCAGGTCGCCAAGCCAACCCCCGCCATGCTGGCCGGTGATGGCCCGGTGGAAACGGAAGCCGCACGGCGCCCGATGACGGTGCAGGACGCCATGCGCCACACCACTGGCCTGGTTTATGGCGGCCGCGCAGGATCGGCGGTGCATGCCATGATGCCGCCGGGGTCGTTTTGGCTGGCGGAAAATCTGGATACTGAAGGCTTCGCGCAGACCCTGGCCGGGCTGCCGCTGCGCCACCACCCGGGCACGGTGTGGGAATATGGCTTTTCCACTGATGTGCTGGGCGGTGTTGCCGAACGCGCCGGCGGGGCCGGGCTTGGCACGCTGATGCGGGACAGGGTCTTCGGCCCGCTTGGCATGGCCGAAACGGGCTATGTCCTGCCCCAGGAAAAGCTGGCGCGGTTTGCGGTACCTTTTGCCAAAGACCCCCTCACGGGTGCACCACAAGAAGTGGCAGCCCCGCTGCGCCAACCCAAAATGGAACCGGGTGGGGCTGGTTTGGTTTCAACCGCGGCCGATTACCTGCGCTTTGCCGAAATGCTGCGCGCCGGCGGCACGCTGGATGGCGTCAGGGTACTGGCACCCAGCACCGTGAAATGGATGGCATCCGATCATCTGCACGGGATCGAAAACAATGTTGCCGCCATGGATGCCGCGCTGGATGGCTATGGCTTTGGCCTGACAGTCGCGGTGCGTACCGAAGCGGGCGGGTCCGGCTTCATGGGCGCGCCGGGGGCATTTGGCTGGTCCGGGGTTTGGGGCACGTATTTCTGGGCGGATCCGGTCGAAAGGCTGTCAGTTGTTTTCATGGCCCATGCGCCAGGTGACTTGCGCCAACGTTACCGCCGCCTGGTCAATATGTTGAGCTATCAGGCGATTGAAGCCTGAAGCACCCGGACGCGATACGCCTTTCCTTTGGCGACGTCCCCCATGCCGAGCATTGCGCATGACAATGCCGGCATGGCTGCCCTAGCTGCTCCTCCGCCCGCCCTGAGTCAGCTTAAAACTAAGCGATCCATGACAGCCACCCGATTTGGGTAGCAGGACAGCCAAGACACATCGACGGCCACGTATCATAAATTCTCAACATGTCGTTTATTTTAATATCAATAGGCACCGATCAGCATTAACTTGGCTAGGACAGGTTTTCTTAATAAACGCTTTATATTGGAACAATAATGATGCTCAAAAAATCGCTCACCGCCCTTCTTGTGCTTCAATTATATTTGGCACCGGCCGCTGATGCGCAGGAAGCATCCGGCAGTGGATTATGGCAGCGCTTTTCGGTCACAACGCAAGAAATGCTGCAGGGCTATGTTTGGGCACCGCTGCGCGATATGTCCCAGGCGCTATTCAGCGCTGAAAAAAGCTTCTCGGATCACGTTAGTGCCTTTGTACAGACGATGCGAACGGATATGGCGCGTATCGAACGGCTCGCGGCACGGGCGGGCTATCGGCTTTCCACCATTACCATGAATCCCGGCATTATTCCGGCGATTTCAATGACATTCAGCTTTTCCGAAAAAATAAGTGCGGCAGATGCCGAAACGCTTCGGGCGGAATTATCATCCCTTTCCGGCGTTTCCGGCGTCCTGGAACGGGGCATTATTCTTGGTCTGCTCGATCTTGAAACCAAGGTTCAGCCCATCAAGCCCGATGGTTTTCGCATTTCAGAGGTGGAAATGGCCCTGGTTGCGATTTTTCCCGAAATATCCGTCAGCTTCACGCGTGAATAGGCAGCAACAGGCTGTTTTTTTCGATCAATCAAGTCTTTGGTACCCTATCGGCATTCAGCTTCTCACGAGCGACACTCCTCATGATGATGATCACCGCCCCACAAAACATGCCCCAATGTGCACGCCTGCTTAAAATCCTATGCGCAGGTGCAGTAGTGGGCGCGATAGCGGCCAAGCCAGCGCGCAGTGAAGAAGCGTGTGAAGCCGGCCAGGCGCTCAGTACGGGTCTATGTGCGGCCGCGCAGATTACTGTGGATACGATCGGTAATCTGCGCGGCGGTGTTCGTTCCGGCGCGGCCGCCATAGGGCAGGCGAAGCTTGGCTTGCAAGCGGATCTCGAAAAAAGCGCTGGGCTTGTCGGTTGGACGGCGCAGATTTCAGGCTTTGGCATTTACGGGCGCCAGCCAACCCCCACCTTGCTGGGCAGCCTGGCCCCGGTGAGCAATATCGAAGCCCAGCCGACCATCCGGCTTTTTGAAGCCTGGGCGGAACGTAAGCTTGGGGATTGGGGCGCGTTGCGCTTTGGGCAATTGGCGGCCGATAGCGAATTTGCCGCCGCCAGTTTTGCTGGCAATCTGGTGAATGGCAGTTTTGGCTGGCCTGTGGCACTGGCCAATAGCCTGCCGTCAGGGGGCGCCGCTTATCCGCTGGCAACACCAGGCATACGTTTGGCCTTGGGTGATGCCGAAGGTGGCACGGGGCTGCGCCTGGGCGCTTTTTCTGGCGATCCCGGCGGACGCTATGGGGTCGCCACAAACCCGCAAGTGCATAATCTTTACGGCACGAATTTCAGCACCAGCGGGGGTGTTTTCTATATCAGCGAATTCGTGACTGGCGGTTCTCCCGCGCAAGGCCAGGACGGGCCGCGCCCTTGGGTGCTGAAGCTTGGTGGCTGGTATCATAATGGTGGCTTTGATTCAGTGCGCTACGATCAGGAGGGTCTGTCCCTGGCGGATCCTGCCAGTTCGGGCATCGCGCGCCGTTACGCGCAGAATTATGGCGGCTATGCCGTGGCGGAGACGGTGATCTGGCGCGGTGATGGCAGCCATATCGGCCTGTTCACGCGTGGCTTCCTCCAGCCCGCGGATCGCAATGCCGTGGATATGCAGCTTGATGGCGGCGTTACCTGGAACAATGCCTTTGGTCAGGACAGCCAAACACTGTCGATAGGCACATCCTGGGCGCGCATCGGCACAGCATCGCGCGCCTATGACGAAGATCAGATCACTTTCGGCGCGTCTCGACCCATCCGCAGCCATGAAGCGGTGCTTGAAATCAATTATGACATTCCCCTGAACGAGAAGAAGTTATCGCTAAGGCCTCTCGCGCAATTCCTGTTCAACCCAGCCGCCAAGGAACCGGATGAAAGACGCAGCGCCACCCAAAGCCTGCCCAATGCGATCGTGGTTGGGCTTCGGATGACCGCGATCTTCTAACGCGCCCCGGTCCAGGGCGCCTGGGGCCGCCACAGGGCTCAAGCGGCCCGCGGTAAGAGGCTTGAGCCCCCGGCCAAGCTATATTTTGCTCAGGGCCAGAAAACGGCCCGCAAGGGCGATATCTGCGGCACGCGCGGCGCGCGCGGCCATGGCTTCATCATCCGTGCCCCAGAATTCGGCCTGGAAATCCTCATCCAATACCGCCAGCCGATGCGCCTCGGCCGCCTCCAGCCGCCCGGCCTGCAGCGCGAGGCCTAGAACCAGGCTGCCAAGCGCCGGTACCGCAACCCCCAGGGCGGCAAGGGCAAAGCAGTCCTGCGCGGCCAGCGCCTTGCGCAAGGCGGCCAGGCTGGCCGGTGGTTGAGCCACGGGCATAAGGCCCGAGGTCACCCGCAAAGCCGCCCCGAAGGCCTCTGCGACCCAATCCAGCAGCGGCTGCCAAGCCTCAGCCTGACGGGCGGCCAGAGGCGCGTCCTCCGCCCGGTAGCAAAGCAGATCCGTCTCGGCATATTGGGTGAGGCCATCGATCATGGCCGCGGGATCGGCCGCCACCCGGTCCTGCGCGGTGCCGAGCACGCGGGTCAGCGGCACTTCCTCCATGCGCATCTCCCCGCCCTTGGCGCCGCCAGCTTCCTGCCATTCGGCGGCAATCGCCTCAGCAAGACTCTGCTGGGGCATGGCGAGCACCGCCCCACTCGGTAAGCGGAGCGGGCGGCCATCCAGCAATACGCCAAAGCCCCCTTCAAGCCGCGGCACGGCGACCGCCTGTTCCCAAAATCGCTTCATGCGCCGCCTTTTAGGCGATATCCC
>JBDKIR010000275.1:0-2884 GCA_039797035.1 Pseudomonadota bacterium
CCCGATGCCGCCCACGATTACGCGTGCTTCCACCACACTCAGCGCCCAAACCCCGAAAGGCGTGCCCAAGGTACCGGCGAAAACATAAGGCTTCAGCACCGGCCAACGAATGGCCGGCCAAACCACGCGCAAGGTCACGCTTTGGATCAGGAGCGATCCCATGATGAGAACAGGCGCGATCTCCTGCGGGGTCACCCAGTGATACAGGATGCCCGCCGCCACCAGATTGAAAGCAAAGCCCGCAAGGCCCGAGCAAAAGGCCGCGATGAAGCAGCCGCCGAGCAACGCCAGAAGATCAAAAGACATTGAACAGGAAAACCAATCCCACCAGCAGGGCAAGCCCGAAGGAGGCCGCCACCAGATCCTTCTGCGCCCGCCCCCAGCCCAGAAACTCCAGCGCCAGGACGCGCAAACCACCCGCCAGATGCGCGGCCAGCAGGATCACCAAACCTGTCTCAGCCAGTTTGAACAGCGGGTTTTCGGTCCAGCGGAGAAACCCCTCCAGCCGCGCTTCCCCCTGAATGGCGCTGCCAAGCGCCCAGAAATGCAGCGGCAAAAACAACGCCAGCAAAAGGCCCGAAACCCGATGCACGGCAAAGCCGATCCAACTTGGGTGGGAACGCGCACGGAAATCCATCGAGCGTAAAGCCCCCAGGCGGCGCGGATACCAAAAGCCGCTGTCAGCAGCCCAAGCGCAAGCCAGCAGAAATCAAGGCCCCGCCCGCGCCAGCCAAGCGTTTCGCCCGCAATATTGCGCAGCCCAATCGCGCCATGCAGCCCGGCCGCCAGCGCAAACACCACATAAAAGCCAAGC
The DNA here is from genome assembly GCA_039797035.1 of Pseudomonadota bacterium. Lineage (GTDB taxonomy): Bacteria > Pseudomonadota > Alphaproteobacteria > Acetobacterales > Acetobacteraceae > Neoroseomonas. The sequence continues at coordinate 815 of JBDKIR010000275.1, forward strand.
CAGGCTTCGGAACCCTGGGTGCGCGCCAGAATCTCCCGCGCCGAAAGCCCGCCGCGTATAGCGAGCAAAATCGTCACCAGATGCACCAGCACCGCAAGCGCCAGGATCATGGCGGTGATGCGCTGCACCACCCAAAGATGCGCCTGCCCACGTGCGGCCCTGTCAGCCATGGCGCTTGCCGCCGAACAGGCTCTCCCAGAACAAGGTCCGCTTCAGCCCGGCAATGGCGCCTGATGGGTCAATCTGCTTCGGGCAGCGTTCCGTGCAGGAACGCGTGGAATGGCAGGAATGGCAGCCGGCATCGCCCGCCACCGCATTCAGCCTTTCATCGCGCGCGCCATCCCGCGCGTCATTCACCAAAGTCCAAGCGCGATTGAGCGCCGCCGGCCCCAGATAATCGCCATTCCAGGCGACAACATCGCAGGAAGCGTAGCAAACGGCGCAGCCAATGCATTCAATCCCGGCATCGGCTTCGCGCCTAGCCTTGCTGCCGGGGGCGACGACGGCGAATTCATCCGGCACGGCACCATCCGGCGCGTCCTTTGGCTGAAAAAACCCTTGCGCACGCTGCCACTTGTCAAAAAAGGGCGCCAGATCAGCGGCCAGGTCGCGGATCACCGGCAGATTGGCCAAGGGGCGCAATTCCAACGCGCCATCAGCACCGACCACTTTCCGCACATGCGTCCGGCAAGTCCAGCGCGCGCGGCCATTCACCGTCATGGCACAAGACCCGCACATGCCAACGCGGCAGGCGAAGCGATAGGCAAGGCTTGGGTCCAATTCGCGCTGAATATGGGTGACGACATCAAGCACGGTCTGATTGTCACGCGCCGGCACATCATAGCGCGCGAAACCGCCCGCTTCTTCACCCCGCCAGACACTGACCTTGAGCTGTTCCATGGGCGTCAGACTAAGCCGACTGGACAGCCTGTCCAGCCCATGGCCTGCTGCAAGTAACAGGAGGAAGCAGGCATGGAACTACGCGGGGCGGATATTCTGATAGCGGCGCTGAAGCAGGCCGGTGTCAGCCGCATTTTCACTCTTTCGGGCAATCACATCATGACGATCTTCGATGCCCTGATCGGCACCGGCATTGAGATTGTGCATACCCGCCAGGAAGCCGCCGCGGTGCATATGGCCGATGCCTGGGCAAGGCTGACCGGGGAAGTTGGCGTGGCGATGGTGACCGGCGGGCAAGGCCATACCAATGCCATCGCCGCCATGCCGACCGCCATGGCAGGTGAGGTGCCGGTGCTGCTGTTATCCGGCCATGCCCCCTTGCGCGAATTGGGCATGGGCAGTTTCCAGGAAATGCGCCAGGCAGATATCGCCGAACCGCTGACAAAACTTTCCTTCACCGCATCCAGCACGGCGGGCATTGCTGATGATGTGGCGCGCGCCTTTCGCGTCGCACGATCAGGCCGGCCTGGCCCGGTGCATCTCAGCCTGCCGACGGATTTGATGGATGCGCGCATCGCGGCCCCAACCTTGCCCGATGCGGCGGCCTTCGGCGCCGAGGCCATGCCGCTTGGCGAGGGCACCGCACAGGCGATTGCGGGGATGATCGCCGCAGCAGCGCGCCCAATCATTCTTGCTCCCCCTGCCCTGTGCAGCCCGCGCGGCAAGCCGTTGCTGGCAGCGCTTGGTGCCGCTGCTGGCCTGCCCGTGATCCCGATGGAAAGCCCGCGCGGGTTGAATGACCCATCGCTCGGCGCCTTTGCGCAAATCCTGGCGGAGGCCGATCTGGTCATGCTGCTGGGCAAGGCCTTGGATTTCTCGCTCCGCTTCGGCCGCGCACCGGGCATTTCGGCAGAGGCACGCTTTATCCAGATTGACCCCGATGCCAACCTCATCGCCCGCGGCGCGCGGGCCTTGCCGGGGCGGATTGCGCTGGCGGCTGTTGCCAGCGCTGCCGAGGCGGCGGAGGCTCTCACCCGCGCCATGAAGCTCCATGCCAATCAGGCCTGGGCGGCGCGCATCAGCACTGCGATTGGTTTCCGTCCCCCGGCCTGGGCAATGCTCGCAGGCGCGACGGGTGGTCCGATCCATCCGGCCACCTTGTTCCAGGCG
>JBDKIR010000276.1:0-7576 GCA_039797035.1 Pseudomonadota bacterium
TTATGAAACGGATGGGCTTTCCGCCTATCGGCAAATGCCGCTGGCGGTGGTGTTGCCTTCCAGCACCGAACAGGTCGCCGCCGTGCTGCGCTTTTGCCATGAACAGGGCATTCGCGTGGTGCCGCGTGGCGCCGGTACCAGCCTTTCCGGGGGCGCGCTGCCGCTTGCCGATGCGGTGGTGATCGGGCTGATGCGGCTGAATGCGATCCATGAAATCAACTACGAAGATCGCTTTGCCGTGGTGGGTGCTGGCGTGACGAATATCGGCATCACCAAGGCTGTGGAAGGCGATGGGTTTTTCTATGCGCCTGACCCTTCATCGCAATTGGCCTGCATGATCGGCGGCAATGTGATGATGAATTCCGGTGGCGCGCATTGCCTGAAATACGGCGTCACCGCGAATAATCTGCTGGGCCTGACTTTCGTTACCATCGAAGGCGAAGTGCTCAAGATTGGCGGCACGCATCTGGATGCGGCGGGCTATGATTGGCTGGGGCTGATCACGGGCAGCGAAGGCCAATTGGGTATCGTGACAGAAGTGACGGTGCGCATCCTGCGCAGCCCCGAAGGTGCGCGCGCCATGCTCGCGGCTTTCAAGGGCACGGAAATCGCCGGCGCCGCGGTGGATGCCATTATCGGCAGTGGCATCATTCCCGTCGCGCTTGAATTCATGGACAAGCCCTGCATCCATGCCTGCGAAGCCTTCGCCCATGCCGGCTATCCGCTGGATGCGGAAGCCATGCTGATCATTGAAGTCGAAGGCAGCATTGCGGAACAGGATGCACTGCTGGCGCGCATCAAGGATATCTGCGCGCGGTTTGACCCGATCAGCCTGAAGGTGGCGGAAACCGCCGAACAAAGCCTGGCCATCTGGAAAGGCCGCAAGGGCGCCTTCGGCGCGGTGGGGCGGATCAGCCCGGATTATCTCTGCATGGATGGCACCATACCCACCAGCGAATTGCCGCATGTGCTGAAGCGCATTGGCGAAATGAGCGATCAATACGGCTTGAAGGTCGCCAATGTGTTCCATGCCGGTGATGGCAATTTGCACCCGCTGATCATGTTTGATGCGAATGACGCCGATAGCTTCCGCCGCGCCGAAGCCTTTGGTGCCGATATCCTGAAGCTTTGCGTCGAAGTGGGTGGTTGCCTGACTGGCGAACATGGCGTTGGCGTGGAAAAGCGCGATTTGATGTCGGTGCAATTCCAACCGCATGAATTGGCGCAACAGCGCGCGCTGAAATCGGCTTTTGATCCGGCCTGGCTGCTCAACCCCGCCAAGGTCTTTCCGCTGGAAGGTGCGCTGGCCCCCGCGCTCGCCGCCGAATGAGCAGCCTGATCGCGCCCTCCGACGAAGCGGGCATTGCCGCCGCCATCCTGACCGCCAAGGCAGCGCGCGAACCGCTCAGCATTGAAGGCAACGGGTCCAAGCGCGGCCTGCTGCGCCCGGTCCAGGCAGCGCGCAGCCTTTCCACCCGCGCCCTGACGGGGATTACGCTTTATCGGCCAGCGGAACTGATCATCAGCGCGCGCGCCGGCACGCCACTCGCGGAAATTGAAGCGGCGCTGGCGGAAAAGGGCCAGCAGATCATCGCTGAACCGCCCTATTTCAACGCGCTTTTCGGCACCACGGCCGCGCCCAGCCTTGGTGGTGTGATTGCCACCAACCTATCCGGGCCAAGGCGCATCGCCTGGGGTGCCATGCGCGATCATTTGCTCGGCATCCGTTTCGTCAATGGCGATGGTGAGGTGATCCGTTCTGGCGGCCGCGTGCTGAAAAACGTCACCGGGCTTGATCTCTGCAAGCTGCTGGCCGGCTCCTACGGCACTTTGGGGGTGCTCACGGAAGTCACGCTGAAGATCCTGCCTGCGCCTGAGACCAGCGCCACCTTGTTGATCCAGACGCCTGACCTGACCGCCGCCGTCAAGGCGCTGTCCAGCGGGCTTGGCAGCCCCTTCAGCGTCACCGGCGCGGCGGCCTTCCATCAGGGTACGGCAACGCTGGCCGCCTTACGCCTTGAGGATTTCGTCCCATCGGTTGCCTATCGCATGGCAAAATTGCGGGAAGCGCTGGCCCAGTTTGGTGATCAACGCGTCTTGGAAGATGACGAAAGCCGCGCCTTTTGGCAGGCGGTGCGTGAAGCCGCACCTTTGGCCGCCGGTGCGGATGAGGCGATTTGGCGCGTCTCTGTCCGCCCCTCAGCCGGGCCTGATATTGCCGCCCTGGCCGCCGGTTTGGGCGGGCGCGCTTTGCTGGATTGGGGCGGCGGTCTGGTCTGGGTGGCGGCACCGCCCCTGCCCGCGAACCATGCCGCCATCAGCGCGGCGGCGGGCGCAACCGGCGGCACCGTGACGCTGTTCCGCGCGCCGGAATCGCTCCGGCTCAGTGTGCCGGTCCTGCCGGCGGAACCGGCCGCACTTGCCGCCATCAGCGCGCGCGTGAAGGCGGCGCTGGATCCTGAGGGGCTGTTCAACCCAGGCCGCATGCGCGCGGCCTGATATTCAGGGCAATTTGCTGGTACCGGCGGCGCGAATAATGCCGGAAGGGCGCGCTGCCTTTTCGGCAATGCCGCTGATGCCCTGGCGGCGCTTCAATTCAGTCCAGATTTCGATCGGCTTAATCCCGGCATCCACCCAGACCACCATGAGGTGATAGAGCACATCGGCCGATTCCAGCACGGTGGCGGCGCGATTGCCGAGCGTTGCCTCGATCACGCATTCGACCGCTTCTTCACCGAATTTCTGCGCCACTTTTGCCGTGCCGCGCGCCAGAAGCCGGGCGGAATGGGAGGAAGTGACATCGCCGCTCAGGCGCCGCTGTTCGATCACCGCCCAAAGCTCATCCAGAATGCTGGCAGCCGCACCGGCCACGGAAACCGATAAGGGTTCCAGGACGCGGGCTTCCACCTTGCGGATGCGGCGGGGCAGCTTGGCGCCTTTTAGTTTCACGCCTTCGGGCAGCGGCAAGACGGCGGCTTTGCGCTTGGCGCCCTTCGCCTTGACGACAAGCTTCTTCTTCGCCTTGCCGACGCTCTTGATCTTCCCGATCTTGCTCTTATCGGCGAGTTTTGCCTTGGCGGGCTTGGTAGCTTTTGCCATTTACCTGCTCCCTTCCAGTTGCGGTACCGGGCGAATGGGCAGGCCTGCCGCAGCCAAGGCTGCCTTGGCTTCCGCAATGCGGAAGACCCCATAGTGAAAGACGCTGGCAGCAAGAAGCCCGGTGGCCCCGGCCTCAGCGCCTTCGACAAAATGGCGCAATTCGCCAACCCCGCCGGAAGCGACGATCGGCAAGCGGGTGGCGGCGCGCACCGCTGCGGTCAAAGCCAGATCAAAACCCTGCTTGGTGCCATCGCGATCCATGGAGGTGAGCAGAATCTCCCCAGCGCCCAGCGCCTGCACCTGCTGCGCCCAGGCAATGGCATCAATGCCCGTGCCGCGGCGCCCACCATGGGTAAAGACTTCCCAGCCCGTCCCGCTTTCCTTCCGCCGCGCATCAATCGCCACCACAATCGCCTGGCTGCCAAAGGCTTCCGCCGCGCGGCGCACGAGATCGGGTTCGGCCACTGCGGCGGAATTGATCGAAACCTTATCCGCACCAGCGAGCAACAGGCGGCGCGCATCTTCAACGCTGCGCACGCCACCGCCCACGGTCAGGGGAATGAAGACTTCCGCCGCCGTGCGGGAGACCACATCCAGAATGGTATCGCGGTTTTCGGCAGAGGCGGTGATGTCGAGGAAGGTGATCTCATCAGCGCCTTCGCGGTCATAGCTGCGCGCCTGTTCCACCGGGTCGCCCGCATCGCGCAATTCAACGAAGTTCACGCCTTTGACGACGCGGCCATCCTTCACATCCAGACAGGGGATAACACGAAGAGAGAGCAAGGGGCCTCAACAAGGTTTTTGGTTGTCGGTTTTCCAGCCAGAACGGCGCAAAACGCAGATTCGCGATGCGCCCGAATGATCCCCCGGTCAAGCCCCGCGACGCAAGCCTTGCAGGGGCGCGCCCAGGGCGCCACATTCCAGGCATGGCCAGGAAAGGTAAAACCACCGCCACCGCCGGCGGCGATTATCTGGCTGGGCATTTGCTGATCGCGATGCCCGGCATGGAAGATCCACGCTTTGCGCAAAGCGTGGTGTGCCTCTGCACCCATTCGGCTGAAGGTGCCATGGGGTTGATCGTGAACCGCCCCTTGGAGGGCCTGGCCTTCGATAAATTGCTCGGTCAGCTGAACCTGAAGCCGGTGCCATCGCAGCGGCAGATCAGGCTGGTTTCCGGCGGACCGGTGGATGCGGGGCGCGGCTTTGTGCTCCATACCAATGACTGGTCGGCCGATGGCAGCGTGCCCTTCGGTGATGGCTTCGCCCTGACGGCAAGCGTGGATATCCTGACCGCCATCGCGCGCGGTGGTGGCCCGCGTGAGGGGCTTCTGGCGCTGGGGTATGCAGGCTGGGCTCCCGGGCAATTGGAAGAAGAAATCCAGCGCAATGCCTGGCTCAGCGTGCCAGCCGATGAGGCGCTGCTGTTTCATGAAAACGCCGGCACGGCCTGGCAGGCGGCGCTGGCGAAGCTCAAGGTCAATCCGGCTTGGCTATCTTCGGCCGCTGGTCACGCATAAAGGCAGCAGCAATGCAGATGTCCGCCATCCCCTTCGACACCACGGATTGGGCCAGCGTGGAACCCACGCGCCATGCGGGCATCAGCGGTGAGGCGCTGTGGCGGACCCGCCATGTCGGCCCCAAGGAAAACCAGATCCGCGTGCGCATGGTGGAATATACGCCGGGCTATGTTGCGGATCATTGGTGCCAGAAGGGCCATGTATTGCTGGTGCTGGAAGGCGAATTGGAAACCACCCTCGCCGATGGGCGTGTCTTCCTGCTGAAGCCCGGCATGTCCTATCAGGTGGCGGATGGGGCGGAAGCGCATATGTCGCGCACCGCCACCGGGGCCAAGCTGTTTATCGTCGATTGACGCGGCGCATCACCAACGAAGGCTGCGCAGCGCCGCGAGCGGCGCGACCTTTTCCGCCGCAGCCACCGCGGCCAAGGTCGCTGGGCTGGGATCGGCGCCATGGGCTTCGCCCGCAAGACCGGTCAGCGCCCAAAGCGCATCAATGCCCGCCGCCTGCGCCCCGGCCAAATCAGTATGCGGGCTGTCACCAATCGCCAGCACGCGCGCCTTCGGAATAGGGCCGAGCAATTCCATCACCGGTTCATAAACCGCCGGGTCTGGCTTGCCGATTTCCAGCACATCGCCACCGAATTCACGGTAAACATCGGCAAGCGCCCCGGCGCAAATCACCTTTTCCCCGGCCACCATGACGTGGCGATCAGGATTGACGCAAAGCATCGGCAGCCCGGAATCGAAACAAGCGCGCAGCAGGCCACGATAGGGTTCCGCGCTTTTGGTGCCGCCATCCGCATCGGGGCCGGTATTCAACAGGAAATCCGCCTCGGCCGGATCGCGCACAATCTCCGCCGCGCCATCTTCAACCACGGATAGATCGCGTTCCGGGCCAATATGAAAAACCCGCCGCCCCAGCTTGGCGAACCAGGGATGCTGGCCTTCCTTCATCAGGCGCCACGACGCCTCACCGGACGACATGATGCCATCATAAAGCCCGCGATCGAGGCCCATGCGGTCCAGCATGCCTTGCACGAACCAGGCGCGGCGCGGCGCATTGGTCAGGAAGACAATGCGCTTGCCGCGCGCCTTCAGCGCTGCGAGTGCTTCCGGCACGCCGGGATAGGGCTTGCGGCCATCATGCACCACGCCCCAAAGGTCCAGCACATATCCATCATAGGCTTCGGCGATGCCGGCGATATTTTCGAGGATTTTCATCACGCATCCTTGCCGACAGCATCGGCGACCGAAGTGAAACCATCGCGCGCCAAAAGCGCGGCCAGACCATCCAGGATCTGGCGCACCAGCGCGGGCCCGCCATAGGCGAAGCCGGAATAAAGCTGCACCAGCGAAGCGCCGGCGCGGATTTTGGCATAAGCCTGTTCAGCACTGGCAATGCCGCCCACACCAATCAAGGCCAGCCGACCTTGCGCCAGGCCATAGCAGCGGCGCAGCACTTCCGTCGAAGGGCCAAATAGCGGGGCGCCGGAAAGCCCGCCTGCCTCGCCTTTCAAGCCTGAACGCAAGGAAGCCGGGCGCGCAATGGTGGTATTGGAAATGATCAGCCCGGCAATGCCACGCGCCACACAGGCTTCCACAATCGGCCCAAGCGCTTCTGGCGCCAGATCGGGCGCGATTTTCACGAGCAAGGGTGGGCGCTTCGACAGCACAGCGCGCTTTTCATTGATGGCGGCCAGAATGGCAGCCAGCCTTTCTTCTCCCTGCAAATCGCGCAAGCCCGGCGTATTGGGGGAGGAAACATTGACCGTGACGTAATCCGCATAGGGTGCCACGGCTTCATAAAGCGCGGGGTAGTCGCGTTCCGGGTCAGCGCCTTCCTTGTTGATGCCGATATTGGCGCCAAAAATGCCCGGCAGGGGCCGCGGTAGGGCCTGAAGCCGCGCGAGATAGGCGCCAAGCCCGCCATTATTGAAACCCATGCGGTTGATCACCGCCTGGTCTTCCTCCAACCGAAACAGGCGCGGGCGCGGATTGCCGGGCTGCGGGCGTGGCGTGACCGTGCCGGCTTCCATGAAGCCAAAGCCAAGGCGCAACAAGGGCAGAATGGCCGCTGCATCCTTGTCGAACCCGGCCGCCAGACCCAGCGGATTGCGAAAGGAAAGGCCGAAGGCCTCGGTCGCCAGCGATGGGTGCTGCGCGCCGCGATCCTGGCCGGCCAAGCCCCATGCCAGAGCACGCAGGGCCAAGCCATGGGCGGTTTCAGCATCAAGGCCGCGCATCAGCGGCATAAGGGCAGAGGCAATGGCAGGTGTCATGTCCCCCTTCTGCCCTGGACCGCGCCCTGGTGGAAGCCCGACCAGACCAAGCCGCACGGGCCCGGACCCGGCGGGCAGCACCCGGTCTTTTTGAGTGAAATATTTTTTATTTATCAATTTTTGTGATAACGCATGAAGCGGCGATGAAACCTGCCCCTGTGTCGGACCAGCATGATGTCAGCCTTAACCTGCACCGCGAGCACTAGCGCCGAAAACACCCCGCCTTGCAGTTGCGGCGCCTGTCTGGCCACACCAATGCCCGACGGCATGATGCAAAGCGGCACCGTGATCAGCGTCGCCCAAGGCCCGATCGATACGGTGCCGGCAGATACTTCCACCGGCGTCACGGTTTCAATTGGCGCGTCAGTGGATGGCGTGGTGAATACGCTGGCTGATCATGATTGGTTCGCGGTCGATCTGGTGGCTGGCACGCGCTACATCATCACCATGGATGGCCTGGCCCAGGCCGGCTATGGCGGGCTGATTGATCCCTATCTTCGGTTACGCAATGCGCTTGGGGTGGAAATCGCCCATGATGATGATAGCGGGCCGGGGCGCAATGCGCGGTTATCCTTTTATGCTACCACCACCGGACGTTATTTTCTGGATGCTGGCGCCTGGGATGAAGGCTATACGGGCGGTTATCGCCTCGCGATCACAGAATACGCGCCGCGCTTTT
>JBDKIR010000277.1:0-2767 GCA_039797035.1 Pseudomonadota bacterium
CCATTTCAATTTCAGCCCGTCACGGCCCTGGGTGCGATCGTGGTCGAAGGCTTTCGTGCCGCACTCTCTGGCATCACCTTCACAGGTCAGGCTTTGGTGACCGCGCTTGGGGTCATACGCCGCCCGCGCCTGTTTCGTTTTGGCGAATTGCTGCGACATCTGGATGAGGTTGGGCTGCGCGCCTTTCCCCTAACGGTGCTGCTTGGGTTTTTGATCGGTTTGATCCTGGCCTATCAATCTTCCATTCCGCTGAAGCGCTTCGGCGCCGAGGTTTTCGTGCCCAATCTGGTCGGCATTTCATTGCTGCGCGAATTGGGCCCACTTTTGGCGGGGGTGGTCCTGGCCGGGCGAACGGGTTCCGCCTTCGCCGCCGAACTTGGCACCATGACGGTAAATGAGGAAATCGATGCGCTCAGGATCATGGGCATCGATCCCATGGCCATGCTGGTGCTGCCGCGCATGCTGGCTGCGGTTCTGGTCATGCCCGTGCTGACATTGGTCATGAATTTTGCGGGGCTTGCTGGCATGACCGTGGTGATGGACACGCTCGGCTTTCCCTGGAGTGCTGTTTCCAACCAATTGCAACAATGGCTCAAGCTTGGCGATTTGGTGGGTGGTTTGTTCAAATCCGGCTGCTTCGGATTGATCATTGCAGGCATTGGTTGCCGTGCCGGGCTTGCGGCTGGGCGTGGGCCGCGTGCCGTCGGCGATGCCGCGACAGCAGCGGTCGTGGGGGGTATTGTTGCCATTGTCGCGATGGATGGCATTTTCGCCATCCTGTTTTTCCGGCTTGGCATATGACAGAATCGCCCGTCATCCGCGCGGAAGATCTGGCGGTACGCTTCGGTAGCCGCACTGTCTTCAAGAATGTCACTTTCGAGGTAAAGCGCGGTGAGGTTTTCGTCATTCTGGGTGGGTCGGGTTGTGGCAAATCAACCTTGCTGAAGGCTTTGATTGGCATTGTGCCCCTGGCTGCAGGCCGCGCCGAAATATTGGGCGAGGATCTGGAAAGCGCCGATGCCGAGACACGTCGCGCCTTGCTGCGCCGGATGGGTGTCATGTGGCAATCAGGCGCGTTATTTGGCAGCCTGACCTTGGCTGAAAACGTTGAATTGCCGATCGAAGAACACACCGCTTTGCCACGCGCTGCCCGTGAAGCGCTGGCGCGCGCCAAGCTGGGCTTGGTTGGTCTTGGCGATGCGGCGATGCGCCTGCCCGCAGAGATATCCGGCGGCATGGCCAAACGTGCCGGCATCGCGCGCGCCATGGCGCTTGATCCACCCTTGCTGTTTCTGGATGAACCTTCCGCCGGGCTTGATCCCATCACCTCGGCCGGGCTCGATAAACTCATACTGGATATAGCAAGCAGCACGGGCACGACCTTCGTGGTGGTGACGCATGAATTGCAATCCATCCTCGCCATCGGTGATCGCTGCGTCATGCTGGATAAGGAAGCGCAAGGCATGATCGCCATGGGTCATCCACGCGAATTGCGCGACAACAGCACGCACCCCACCGTGCGCGCTTTCTTCCGGCGAGAGGCCGCCTGACATGGCAAAACCTGCAAGCTCGCTTTACCTGCGTGTCGGGATGCTGGTGCTTTCCGGCATCGCGCTGGCGATCGGCTTCATCCTCTACCTCACCGCCGGCCAATTCGGCAGCAAGGCGGATTATTTTGAAACCTATGTCGGTGAATCCATCGTCGGTCTCGATATCGGCGCCGCCGTGCGCTACCGCGGGGTGCAAATCGGGCGCGTGACCGAAATCACCCTGGCCGCCGCCACCTATGATATGCCCGAAGCGCGCGCTGATCGTTATGCCATGCAATTGGTGGTCTTGCGCTTCGCCATCGAACGCTCACGCGTGGCGCGGATTGCTTCCCTGGATGATATGGTCGCTGCCGGGCTCAGGGCGCGTGTCTCATCGCAAGGCATCACGGGTGTCAGCTATCTGGAGATCGATATTCTGGACCCAGCACGCAATCCGCCCATCCGTGTGCCTTGGCGGCCGCGCTATGATTACATCCCGGCAGTGCCTTCAACCTTCAATCAGGTCACCAGCGCGGCAGAGCAGATTTTGCGGCGACTGGAACGTTTGGATATTGAAGGTCTGATCAATAACTCTGCCGGACTAATGGGGGATCTGCGCCGACAGGTCAGTGATGGCGATATCTCCCGCACGCTCCGGGAAGCAGCGGAAACCATGGCCCTGCTACGCACCGAACTGCACGACGCCAAAATCGAACAGACATTGGCAGAAATGCGTGGGGCGATTATTGCCGTGGGGGATGCAGGGCGCTCAGCGCAGGAGTTGATGACCAGCCGTGATCTGCGTGATGCGCTGGCACGTATGCCGACCGCTGTCGGGGCGCTGGAACAAACGCTCCGCACCGCGCGCGGCACCACAACGGATTTACAGGCTGATTTGGCACCGCTGATGCGCGACCTTCGGGCCACCATCGCCAATCTGCGCGAAACAACCGAGGCCTTGCGGCGCAACCCATCGCAAACCCTTCTAGGTGCACCACCGCCACCCAACCGGGAGCGTCGTTGACATGACCCGATCTTTATCGCGCCGCATGATGCTCACAGCACCCCTCCTTGCCATAGGGTGTTCGGTCCTGCCGGATCGGCCGTATCAGGAAGTATCACGCTTTCCGCTGGAACCGCGCCGCGAAGGCACTGCCTGGCGCGGCAAAGGCAGGCGGTCGCTTTTGGTTCGGAATTTACGTGCGCCGCCAGCACTTGATGTGCGGGGTCTGCGCAGC
>JBDKIR010000278.1:0-3119 GCA_039797035.1 Pseudomonadota bacterium
GGCATGCCGCACCGCAACCACATGGAATGGCGCGACGTGGAGACGGCGCTGCTCGGCACGCGGCGGCTGATGGCGATCGCGCGGCGGACGAACCGCCCGGCGCATATCCTGCACGTCTCGACCGCCGAGGAACTCGACTACATCGCCGGCTTCCGCGACGTCGCGACCTGCGAGGTACTGCTGAACCACCTGACCCAGACCGACGAGGCCTATGAGCGCCTGGGCGGCTATGCGGTGATGAACCCGCCGATCCGCGACGCGAGGCACCTGGAAGCCGCCTGGGCGGCGGTGCGCGACGGGCGCGTCGATTGCGTGGGGTCAGACCATGCGCCGCATTCCCGCGCTGCCAAGGAACGCCCCTGGCCCGATACCGCGGCGGGGCTGACGGGTATTCAAACCATCGTACCGCTGATGCTGGACCATGTGAGTGCTGGCCGGCTTTCTTTGCCGCGTCTGGCGGATTTGATGTGCGCGGGCCCGGCGCGGGTTTATGGCGTGAAGACCAAGGGGCGTCTGGCCGTTGGCATGGATGGCGATGTCACCGTGGTGGATATGAAGAAAACCCGCACCATCGAAGATAGCTGGATCGTCTCGCCCTGTGGCTGGACGCCTTTTGCCGGGCATCGCTGCAGCGGTTGGCCGGTGATGACGGTGGTGCGCGGCCATGTCGCGATGCGTGATGATACGGTTGTGGGCGCGCCGCAGGGCAAGCCGGTGGATTTCATCGACACACGGCGCGCCTGATGCCGAAAGGGCCTGCGCAGGCGGCGGTGGAGGCGGCGATAACCTCGCGCCGCTCCATCCGCGCTTTTTTGCCCAAACCCGTGCCGCAGGCTGATATTGAGCATTTGCTGAATATCGCCGCGCGCGCGCCTTCCGGCAGCAATATCCAGCCCTGGAAGGTGCATGCGCTGACCGGCGCGCCGCTCAAGCAATTATGCGATGCGCTGATGGCGGAACATGCCAGCGGCGTCACGCCGGAATCGGAATACCAATATTATCCGCGCAAGTTTTTCGAACCCTATCATGGCCGGCGCCGCAAGGTGGGGTGGGATCTTTATGCCTTGCTCGGTATTGCGAAGGGTGAGGCCGAACGCATGCGCGCCCAGCATGGGCGCAACCTGGTGTTTTTTGATGCGCCGGTCGGGCTGATTTTCACCATTCACCGTGACCTGGAACAAGGTTCCTGGCTCGATTACGGCATGTTCCTGCAGAATGTGATGGTGGCGGCACGCGGCATGGGCCTCGATACCTGCCCGCAAGCGGCCTTCATGCCTTATCACCGCACCATTCAGGCGATGCTGGCTATTCCGGCTGAGGAAATGCTCGTTTGCGGTATGGCGCTTGGCTATGCCGATCCGGGGGCGGTGGAAAATAGCCTGGAGACGGAACGCGCTCCGGCGCGGGAATTCACATCTTTTGTCGGCTGGGCCGAATAAAGGCCCAGCCGCGTTACTTAATGTACCTTAGCGCGGCATGGCAGCGCGGTAGCGTTCCAGCACCTGCGCCCCTTCCGGCCCGGCGCGCTGCGCCCATTCCTGGGTCTGCTTTGCGCCAATTTCACGAAGCTGCGCCATCAGCGCGGCGGAAGGTGTCAGCACCTGCATGCCGCGGCTGCGCAGGCGCTCAGCCATTTCATTTTCGGCTGCCTTGGCTTCCGCCAGGCCACGCACCGCAGCGCGTTGCGCCGCCGCCATCACGGCATTACGCGTTGCTTCATCCAGCGCACGGAAAGCGCGCGTATTGGCAAACACGTAATTCTTGGCGCGCATGCCGCCCACATCGGTGAAAACCCGCGCATAATCCCAGGCGGCGGTATCAACGCCGGTCTGGGCAGAGGTGAACATCACCGCAATCACGCCCGTGGCGAAGGCCTGCGCCACTTCCGCCACCTGTACGGTGACCGGCGCCGCGCCCATCAATTCCGCCATGCGGGTGGTCAGCACGTTATAGGTGCGGAAGCGCTGGCCGCGCAGATCCTCGACCGATTTGATTTCGGTGCGCGTGTAAAAGCCCTGGCTTGGCCATGGCACCATGTAAAGCGGCGTAAGGCCCTGGCGTTCCAGCCGCGCCCGCACGAAGGGATCGGCGGCGTTATTCAGCGCCGCGGTCGCTTCCCAGGTATCGGCCAGGAAGGGCACCCCATCCACTTCAAAGAAGGGGTCTTCATTGCCATGGACGGACAGCAGCACTTCACCCATTTGCACCTGCCCGGACTGCACGCCGCGCTTGATATTCGGCATGGTGAGCAAGGTGGCGTTGGAATGCAGCTGGATGCTCAGCGCCCCATTGGTGGATTTTTCGACATCTTCAATGAAGGCGCGGATATTGCGCGTGTGGAAATTGCCATCGGCATAGGCGGTGGCCATGTTCCAGCGGGTTTGCGCCTCGGCCGCGCCGGCGCTGAGTGCCAGCACGGCGGCAAGGGCGGCGCGTTTGGTGAAATTCATGCTCATCTCCCATTCGGGCGTCCCTGTTTTACGCCCCATGGGGGCAGTGTTTCATTTGTCCTGCGGCGCCGCAAGCTTTGGGGGGCTATGAGCTTTGCGGCATGGCGGGTAGCTTGCCGGAAACGGAGGATGCCCCATGACCCAGAAATTGTTCCCGACTTCGCTGGTTGGTTCCTACCCCCAGCCGGAATGGCTGATTGACCGCGCCAAGCTGGCCGGGCGTTTTCCGCCACGGGTGCGCGCCAAGGAATTGTGGCGCGTGGCGCCGGAATTTCTCGATCAGGCGCAGGATGACGCGACGCTGATCGCGATCCGGGATCAGGAACGCGCCGGGCTTGATATCATCACCGATGGTGAAATGCGCCGCGAAAGCTATTCCAACCGATTCGCCACAGCGCTTGATGGCGTGGATATGGAAAACCACGGCACGGCGCTGGACCGCAGCGGCCATCCCAACCCGGTGCCGCGCGTGGTGGGGCGCATTCAGCGCCGCCACGCGGTGGAAACGCGTGATGTCGCCTTTTTGCGCGCCAATACGGACCGGAAAATCAAAATCACTGTGCCCGGCCCCTTCACCATGGCGCAGCAGGCGCAGAATGATTTCTACAAGGATGAAGCAGAGATGGCGCATGATTACGCTGTCGCCGTGAATGCCGAAATCCGCGATCT
>JBDKIR010000279.1:0-4979 GCA_039797035.1 Pseudomonadota bacterium
ATCGAAGATTATGGCGTGGTAATTTGATTTAATAAATAATTCATTTCTTTCTCCTTCCGGTTTATTTAATCACAAATATATTTATAAATAAGAATTTCTTGACATTGATCTTCAAAAAACATCGGGTTATACCCGAGTGGGAATAACGATGAGGTAACCCGCATGCGTCGACGTCTGCTTTGGGCCTTGGCGGCACTGCCTGGGACCGTGCGGGCAGAAACGCGGCCCATCGTTTCAGTCGCGGCCTATCTGCAGGGCGCCCTGGAAGAAGCCTCGCCACAGCTGCGGCATGAAACAGGTCTGACGCCACGCTATGTTTTCGGCGCCACTGGCAGCCTGGCGCGCCAGATCGCGCAAGGCGCCCCTTTTCAACTTTTCCTGGCGGCGGACGAAGCAAGTGTTTTCAGCCTCGCAGCTGAAGGGCATCTGCGCGATGCCGGGCGGGTTTACGGCGTGGGGCGCCTCGCGCTTTTTGCACCGCGCGGGTCTGCGCTTGATCCTTCCGGGGGGGCGGAGGCCCTGGTTCGTGTGATCCGCGCTGGGCAACAGCAGCGTTTTGCAATCGCCAATCCGGAGATCGCCCCCTATGGGCGCGCGGCGGAACAGGCGTTGCGGCGCCTGGGGCTCTGGGACGCGCTCCGGCCGCATTTGGTTATTGGCGAAAACGTCGCCCAGGCAGCGCAATTTGCCATGATGCCGGGTAGCCTGGGGGGGCTGATTGCGCTGTCGCTGGCCGATACCCCCCCCGTGCGGGCGCGTGGTTCATACACATTATTGCCCGAGACCCTGCATGAGCCGCTGCGCCATCGCATGGCATTGACGCGCCGGGCGGGGGCAGAGGCGGAGGCACTTTACAACTGGTTCGCCGGCCCCACGGCCGGCGCCATTTTCAGCCGGCATGGAATCATGCCAGCAGTTTCGTGAAATGATGGATTGGACAGCCCTTGGTGTTTCACTTTGGCTCGGTGTCGGCACTGTATTATTGCTGCTGCCCCTAGCCATTTGGCTCGGCCGTCGGCTCGCCTTTAGCCAATTTGCCGGGCGCGGTTTTGTGGAGGCGGCTGTTGCCTTGCCGCTTGTGCTGCCGCCCACCGTGCTGGGCTTCTATTTGTTGAGCGCCTTCGGCATGGGCAGTTGGCTCGGGGCCGGGTTTCAGGCGTTGTTCGGTAGGACGCTGGCATTTTCCTTCGAGGGGCTCCTGTTGGCGAGCGCCATCGCCAATGTGCCCTTCGCAGTCCAACCGATTCAGAATGGCTTTTCCGCCATTCCCGCGAATTTGCGAGAGGCCGCGGCGACCATGGGGATGACCCCTTGGCAGATCTTCAGGCGAATTGAATTGCCGCTGGCATGGCCTGGGATTGCTACTGCAACAGTGCTGAGTTTTGCCCATACCCTGGGGGAATTCGGTGTGGTGCTGATGGTTGGGGGCGCCATACCGGGCGAAACGCGTACGGCGGCCATCGCCATATATGACCGGGTACAGGCCTTTGATGACAGGGCCGCTGGCATCATGTCAGCTGTGCTTTTGGTTGTTTGCCTGGTGTCGCTGTTGCTGGTGCAACGCTTATCCAAGCGCGTGGGAAGGGCAGGACCGCGTGTCTGATCACGGCCTTTCTCTCCGCCTGCAATCAGCCTCTCCGATCGCGCTGGATCTGGAGATGTCTTGTGCGCCGGGTGAATTGATCGCCATTGTCGGGCCCTCAGGTGCGGGCAAGTCAACCACGCTTCGCGCCATTGCGGGGCTCTATCAGCCGCAGCAAGGGTTGGTGCGGTGCGCGGGCCAGACCTGGCTTGATACCTCCACCCGCTTGGCTCTTCCGGCCCATTTACGGCGTGTCGGCCTGGTGTTTCAGGATTACGCCCTGTTTCCGCACATGACAGCACTCGGCAACCTGCTCGCTGCCATGGGGCATGTCCCAAGCAAGGAACGTGTGCCACGCGCCTTGAAGTTGCTGGAGCGGGTGCATCTCTCTGGGTTGGAAGAAAGACGCCCGGCAGAGCTTTCCGGCGGCCAACAGCAACGCGTGGCCGTGGCGCGTGCCCTGGCTCGGGATCCAGCGGTATTGCTGTTGGATGAGCCCTTCAGCGCGGTGGATCGAGCCACTAGGCGGCGACTGCAAGCCGAATTGGCCACCCTGCGCCAAAGCCTGGCCATCCCCATGGTGCTGGTGACGCATGATTTGGACGAGGCCGTGGCGCTGGCTGATCGAATGGTGCTGATGCATCGGGGCAGGGGGCTGCAAACCGCCGCGCCGGCGGAGATGCTCCTTCGCCCGGCCTCGGCTGAGGTGGCACGCTTGCTCGATTTGCGTAATGTCTTCACCGGAACGGTGATCTCGCATGCGGCGGACAGGACATTGCTGCGTTGGCAGGACCAGGTATTGGAAGCTGCTCCGGCGCCCGGCTTTGCCATCGGTCAGCTGGTCGATTGGTTGATTGGTGCAGGCGGCATCCTTTTGCACCGCAGGGGTCGCCCCTCCTTGGGGGAACGTGAAAATCCAGTGACCGGATGCGTGCTGGCCCTTTTGCCGCTGGGCGAAGAAATCCGCGTTCAACTCGATATTGGTGACACCGCTGGCGGCACTTTGAGTTTCACCTTGCCGCGGCACGTCGTGCAGCGAAACGGACTTCAGCTTGGCGAAGAATGCACCGTTTCCCTGCTGCGGGATTCGCTTCATGTGATGGGCAGGCCATGACTGAAGCGGCCTTGTCGCTCCGCATTGATCTGGCGGGTGGGCGGATTGGGCCGGGCAAGATCGCGTTGTTGGAGGCGATCGCGCGGGAGGGGTCGATCAGCGGCGCGGCACGCAGCCTCGGGATGTCCTATCGACGTGCCTGGGAGTTGGTTTCCGCCTTGAACGAGACCTTCGCTTCGCCCGTGGTGGCCAAATTGGCCGGTGGCAGCGGTGGCGGTGGGGCCAGCCTAACGCTGCTGGGTCAGGAGCTTCTCACGGGGTACCGTGCGATTGAGGCTGCCGCGCTTGAGGCTGCTGCCCTGCATTTGCAGGAATTGGCCAGGCTTTGATCCGCCGCGTCTTGCAGTATCGCCCAGGGCAGGCTGCAATAGCGGCATGAATGATCCGAAACCCGTCCCCGCCAGACCCGCTTCCACCGTTTTATTGCTCCGTGATGGGCGGGCGGGGTTGGAAGTTTTCATGGTTGTCCGCCATCGGCAGATTGATTTCGCTTCTGGCGCCTTGGTCTTTCCCGGGGGGCGGGTTGAAGAAAGCGACAAGGCACTGGCTGGCGGCGATGCCGCCACGGCCTTTCGTGTCGCCGCTATTCGGGAAACCTGGGAAGAATGCGGGATATTGCTGGCGGAAAAGGGTGCCACCGCAAATGCCGAGGGTGATTTTGCCGCGATGCTCGCAGAACGGGGACTTGTCCCTTCAGTCCAGGCGCTGGGACATTTCGCGCATTGGATCACGCCGGTTGAAGTCCCCAAACGTTTCGACACACATTTCTTCATCGCCGCAGCGCCTGAGGACCAGAATGCGCTGCATGATGGGCATGAGGCAGTGGATAGTGTCTGGATACGTCCAGCCGATGCCTTGGCCGAAGGCATTGCCGGTACCAAGAAACTCGTCTTTCCAACGCGCATGAACCTGACCAAATTGGCGCGGCATAATAGTGTTGCGGAAGCCTTTGCGGCTACGCGCGCTCGTCCGGTCGTGACCGTCTTGCCTGAGTTGGTCAGTATTACCCCAAAAGGGCGTATCCTGCGCCTGCCTCGCGAGGCCGATTATGGTGGCGAGGAATTTTTGGCGGGCGATCCGCCTTCTATGTGATGGAGTTTCTCCCCATGCTGCCACGTCGCCTTCGCTTTGGTATCTTCCTTGCGCCCTTTCATCGTGTTGGGGATAACCCAACCCTTGGCCTGACGCGCGATCTGGAATTGATCCAATGGCTGGATCATCTTGGCTATGATGAGGCCTGGATTGGCGAACATCACTCCGCCGGCTGGGAAACCATCGCAAGCCCGGAAATCATGATCGCGGCGGCGGCGGAACGCACCAAGCACATCAAGCTTGGATCTGGCGTGACAAGCCTGCCTTATCACCATCCCCTTTTGGTCGCGCAGCGTTTTGTGCAATTGGATCACATGACGCGTGGGCGTGTGATGCTGGGCTGTGGGCCGGGCGCATTGGTTTCTGATGCATATATGATGGGGATCAATGCGGCCCATCAGCGC
Source organism: Pseudomonadota bacterium (assembly GCA_039797035.1). Taxonomy (GTDB): domain Bacteria; phylum Pseudomonadota; class Alphaproteobacteria; order Acetobacterales; family Acetobacteraceae; genus Neoroseomonas. The sequence continues at coordinate 4,193 of JBDKIR010000279.1, forward strand.
CGGCGCATGGATGAAAGCCTTGAGGCGATAACGCGCTTGCTGGCCTGCGAAGAGCCGGTAACCATGGAAACGGACTGGTTCACGCTGCGTGAGGCCCGCCTGCATTTGGCGCCTTATTCTGAACCGCGCTTCCCGATTTCCGTCGCTTCCTCAACCACGCCATCTGGTGCGCTCGCGGCAGCGAAATATGGCCTTGGTCTGTTGTCCTTGGGGGCGGGCCTGCCGGGAGGACCGAAATCCCTCTCTGAGCAATGGCGAATGGCGGAAGCTGAAGCGGCGAAGCATGGCCAGAAGATGGATCGCCGCAATTGGCGCCTGGTGGTCAATCTGCACTGTGCCGATGATGATGAACGCGCTTTGCATGATGTACGCCATGGTGAGGCGCAGGAGACTCTGACCTATTTCAGTGAAACTCTCGGCCGTCCGCCGATGCGCTCGGAAGATCCGCTACGAGACGGCTTGGCGATGGGATCAACGCTGGTTGGTTCGCCAGAGACTGTGGCGGCCGGGATTGAGCGTCTGCTGTCCTTTACAGAAGGTGGCGCTGGCGGCGTTCTGTTCCGTGCCCATGAATGGGCCGATCGGGAAGCGACGTTCCGGTCCTTTGAATTATTCGCCCGCTGGGTTATGCCGCGTTTCCAGGGCTCACTCACCATGCCGCAGCAGTCACGCGATTGGGTCAGCGCCAATCGGGAGACGATTTTCGCCCCCAATATGGCCGCCCTCAAGCAAGCCTTCCGTGATGCGGGGCAGGAGGCGCCTGAAATGTCTCGGCTGAAACTGCATA
>JBDKIR010000280.1:0-4109 GCA_039797035.1 Pseudomonadota bacterium
GCTTTGGCTGAAGCGGCCGGGGCTTTTGCCCAACGCCGCGCGCGGCTTGAGGCTGCGTTGCTGGCGCGCTTGGCCCAAGCGGTTGAAATCCATCCCGAAGCCTATGCCTGGATTGATCCGGTGGCCCTTGGCCAAGATGAGGTCTCGGCCCTGGCCTTGGCCCGGCTGGCGGGGCTGATTGGGGGCGCGGCCTGGCCCATTGCCAGCACAGACGCCGCCGCGCTTCGGGCGCGCGGCCATGGCAGTTTGGGCGGCGCCTGGTTGCGCCCGGCGGCGCGCGGGCGTTGGTTGCTGGTACGTGACCCTGGCATGATTGCGCCCCGGCAGCCGCTGACCCCGCCCTTGTTCTGGGATGGGCGCTTTCGCGTTCAGGGCCCGGCACGGCCGGGATGGCATTGTGGCGCCTTGGGGGAGGCTGCGGGGTGGTTCAAGAACCGGGGCGTGACCCCGATCACAGCCCTGCGTGCCTTGCCCGCGTTATGGGATGCGGAAGGAATGCTGGCAGTTGTGCCCGGGCTGTTCTATCGTGAGGCGTCGGACCGGGATTGCTGGCGCTTTGCCTTCCTTCCCCGGGGCGGGGCCTTGCCAGTGGCCTGATCACGCGGGCGTGGCTGGAAGATTTCACGCAGGTCATTCAAGATGCGTGAAGGCTACCTATGTATGTAAGCGGTCGGGCGGCCGCCTTTGCTGCCCCAGGTTCTTGAGATGGAAGCGCGCAGGTGAATAATTTCAGCCGTAACATGGCACTTTGGGTGATTGTCGCGCTGCTTTTGGTGGCGCTTTTCAACCTGTTCCAGCCCGGCGGTTCAAGCCGCCCCGGGGCGACGCAGGTTGCCTATTCCGATTTCCTGAATGAAGTGCAGGCGGGCCATGTCCGTGACGTGACCATCCAAGGCCGCACCTTGACCGGCCAATTGAGCGATGGGCGGCAGTTTTCCACCTATACGCCGGAAGATCCCGCCCTGGTCGGCAAGCTGACCGAAAAGGGCGTGCGTGTGGTGGCCCGCCCGGAAGAAAGCGACGTCAATCCGCTGCTGCATTACCTCGCTTCCTGGTTCCCGATGCTGCTGCTGATTGGCGTGTGGATTTTCTTCATGCGCCAGATGCAGGGCGGCGGTGGCCGCGCCATGGGTTTCGGCAAGTCCCGCGCCAAGCTGCTGACGGAAAAGCAGGGCCGCGTCACCTTTGATGATGTCGCCGGCATTGACGAAGCCAAGGCCGAGCTTGAAGAAATTGTCGAATTCCTGCGCGATCCGCAGAAATTCCAGCGCCTGGGCGGCAAGATCCCGAAGGGTGTGCTGCTGGTGGGCCCGCCCGGTACCGGCAAAACCTTGCTGGCGCGGTCCATTGCCGGTGAGGCGAATGTGCCCTTCTTCACGATTTCCGGTTCGGATTTCGTTGAAATGTTCGTGGGTGTTGGTGCATCGCGCGTGCGTGACATGTTCGAACAGGGCAAGAAGAACGCGCCTTGCATCATCTTCATTGACGAAATTGACGCGGTCGGGCGCCATCGCGGCGCCGGGCTTGGCGGCGGCAATGATGAACGCGAACAGACGCTCAATCAGATGCTCGTCGAAATGGACGGGTTTGAGAGCAATGAGGGCGTGATCCTGATTGCCGCGACCAACCGCCCGGATGTGCTGGACCCTGCGCTGCTGCGCCCTGGCCGTTTCGACCGGCAGGTTGTGGTGCCCAATCCGGATGTGAATGGGCGTGAGAAAATCCTGCGCGTGCATATGCGCAAGGTGCCGCTGGCTTCTGATGTGGACCCGAAGGTGATCGCGCGTGGCACGCCGGGTTTCTCGGGCGCTGATCTCGCGAACCTGGTCAATGAAGCCGCGTTGTTGGCGGCGCGTACGGGTCGGCGCACGGTTGGCATGGCGGAATTTGAAGCTGCCAAGGACAAGGTGCTGATGGGCGCTGAACGCCGCAGCCTTGTGATGTCGGATGCCGAAAAGCGCATGACGGCCTATCACGAAGCGGGCCATGCGCTGGTGGCGATGAATGAACCGGAATGCGACCCGGTGCATAAGGCCACCATCATTCCGCGCGGCCGGGCACTCGGCCTGGTGATGTCCCTGCCGGAAGGGGATCGCTATTCCAAGCACAAATCCAAGCTCAAGGCGGAACTCGCCATGGCGATGGGTGGGCGTGTGGCGGAAGAACTGATCTTCGGCGCGGATAAGGTCAGCAATGGCGCTTCGGGCGATATCAAAATGGCGACCAATCAGGCGCGCATGATGGTGACCGAATGGGGCATGAGTGAAAAGCTTGGCATGATCGCCTATGGCGACAATAGCCAGGAAGTTTTCCTCGGCCATTCCGTGACGCAGACGAAGAATATCTCTGAAGAAACCGCCCGCCAGATTGATGGCGAAATCCGTTCCATCATCGATGGCGCCTATGCGCGGGCGACGCAGATCCTGACCGAGCATATGGATGAGTTGCATCTGCTCGCGAAGGGGCTGCTGGAGCATGAAACGCTCAGCGGCGATGAAATCCGTCAGGTGATCAAGGGCGAACCCGTGCTGCGCAATCGCCCGGATGAGCCGGTGAACCAGGGCCGTGGCAGCGTGCCCTCCGCTGGGCGGCCTTCGACCCGCCCGGGTGGCCTGAACCCCGGAGCCGCGCCAGCCACCTGAGCCTTAGGCACGGGTCTAGCGCCTGATGGGGGAAGGGGTGCAGCGAGAGCCAGAGCGGTGGCTTGAACCGCTTGGCTTGCTGGCCGGGCCAGTGGCGTTTCGTGCCATTGGCGCGGGCCACGCCCTGCCATTGCAGGGGGGCAATCTGGCCTTTTCGTTGGTCCGGTTGATCGAGGATGGGCGGGATCTTGGTATCCTGCCCGTGGCGTCCTTGCCGGATGCCTGGGCATTGCAGGCGGAAGCGCTTACCACCCGCCCGCTACCCTTTGCCGGGCTTGGTGCCGAACGCCCCTTGGTGATGGGCATCCTCAATACCACCCCGGATAGTTTTTCCGATGGCGGTCGGCATTTCACGCCCGATGCCGCCATTGCGGCTGGCCACGCCATGCTGGAAGCCGGGGCGGATATTCTCGATATCGGGGGTGAATCGACGCGCCCTGGGGCTGAACCGGTTACGGCTGCGGAGGAAATGGCGCGCGTCATTCCGGTGGTGCGCGAATTGGCCAAGGCCGCGCCGGTCAGCATTGATACGCGCCATGCCGCCACCATGCAGGCCGCGCTGGATGCCGGTGCGGAAATCATCAATGACGTCACGGCACTCAGGCATGACCCTGCATCGATGGAATTGCTGGTCCGAAGCCAAGCACCGGTCGTGATCATGCATATGCCGGGAACCGATCCACGCGGGATGCAGGCGCAAGCCCATTATGAGGATGTGGTGCTGGAGGTAGCGCGCTTTCTGCGCGACCGGGTGGCAACGCTGGAAGCGCTTGGCATTGCGCGCGCGCGTATTGCGATTGATCCCGGTATCGGCTTCGGCAAGACCATGGCGCATAACCTGGCCCTGATCGAAGCCCTGCCGATCCTGGCCGGTATTGGGTGCCCCATACTCCTTGGCGCCTCCCGCAAGCGTTTTATTGGCACCTTAAGCGGTGTGGATCGGGCCGAAGATCGCTTGGTCGGTAGCGTCGCTGTTGCCCTGGCCGGCGTGGCGCGGGGGGCGGCTATACTGCGGGTGCATGATGTCGCGGAAACCCAGCAGGCCTTGGCGGTATGGCAGGCTTGCGCCACAGGGGCGGCGCCCGACTAGGTCGTGTTGCGTTCACATGGCTTCACGCAACCCGCTCTACTTCGTTGTTTTTGCGAGCATCTTCACCCGTTCAGATGATGCCATCCGAACGTGATCTGCTCTAAGGGCATGACCTGATTGGTGAAGATGCTATGAAGAAGCGCGTGGCCCTGTCTGTGCGGTCGGAGTTCGTTTCATGAAGCAAATGCATCTTGGCGCCTTCATGCGCCCTGTAAGCATCCACACCGCCTGGTGGCGCCACCCAGATTCAGCGCCCCAGGCGAATTTCAGCCTCAAGCATTTGGTTCACTGCATCCAAACCCTGGAACGCGGCAAATTCGATGCCTTCTTCATGGCCGATCATCTGGCCGTGCTGAACATGCCGATTGAAGCACTGA
>JBDKIR010000281.1:0-2796 GCA_039797035.1 Pseudomonadota bacterium
GCATTTTCCGAAATGATGAGGATGAGGCGAGTGCCGAAGGTTACCTCATTCATGTCTATGTGGATCGCGCCACACAGAAAACGCCAACGCCCTTGCCGGAAAATCTGCGCACTGCATTGCAGCGCATCACCCTGAACGCGTCCTGAGACGCCCCATTTTCAAGGAAGATTTCATGTCTGTTGCTCCGCTCAAGCGTCTTGCCATTCTTGATGATTACCAGGGCGTTGCCCTCGCCATGGGCCCTTGGGAAAAGCTGCCCAAGGGTCTGGAGATCACCGTCTTTCGCGATACCATCACCGATCATGCGGCGCTGGTTGAACGGCTGAAGCCTTTCGATGCCATTCTGGCCATGCGTGAAAGAACACCCTTTCCACGCAAGCTGATCGAAGCGCTGCCCAATCTCAGGCTGATCATCACAACGGGCGGGCGCAATCGCTCCATCGATGCGGCGGCCTGCGCCGAAAGGAATGTGGTGTTTTGCGGCACGGGCACCGCGGGCGATCCCACCGCTGATCTGACCTGGGGCTTGATCCTGTCCTTGGTGCGCGACATTCCGCGCCAGCAGGAAGCGCTACGGGCCGGGCGGTGGCAGACCCATATCGGCATGGGCCTGGAAGGCAAAACGCTTGGCGTCATCGGCCTTGGGAAGCTTGGCGGACGCGTGGCGACCATTGGCCAGGCTTTCGGCATGAAGGTGCTCGCCTGGTCCACCAACCTGACCGATGAACGCGCCGCCGAGATTGGCGCCACCCGCGTGGATAAGGCGACCCTTTTGCGGGAAGCGGATATCGTGACGTTGCATCTGGTGCTGTCGGATCGCTCGAGGAACACGATCGCAGCGCCTGATCTGGCCCTGATGAAGCCGAGTGCCTTCATCGTGAATACCAGTCGCGGCCCCTTGATTGATCAGGAAGCGCTGATTGCCGCGTTGAAGGCAGGGCGGATTGCTGGGGCGGGGCTTGATGTCTTTGATATTGAACCTTTGCCCGCCACTCACCCGATCCTTGGCGCGCCGAATACCGTGCTGACGCCGCATCTCGGCTATGTCTCGGAACAGAATTACAAGACCTATTACGAAGTTGCGGTTGCAGCGATAAATGGCTTCATGGCTGGGGCGCCGATTGGTGTGATCAAACCATGACGAGCCCGTTCCGTCTGGCCGAAGGCTGGGCCGATTGGTCGCAAGCCACGCGTGACGCGGCTTATGACAATCTGGCCGGCGTGCCCGATAGCGCGGCGCAGGTTGCGCATCGCAACGCCCTGTCGGTCACGTTTCGGGCGGCCCATGCCGGGCATCTTGATCTGCCCTTTGGCCCTGGTGAACGGGAATGCTGGGATCTTTATCCCGCAGCACGCGCTGATGCGCCCTGCCTTGTCTTCATTCATGGCGGCTATTGGCAGCGCAATCGGCGCGAGGATTTCGCCATCATGGCCGAAGGTGCCTTGGCGGCAGGATGGTCGGTGGCGATTTGCGGCTATACGCTGGCCCCTGAAGCATCCATGTCCCGCATCGTCGCTGAAATCCATCGCGCGCTGGATTGGCTTGCTGCGCATGGGCCGGCGCATGGCGTGGCGGGCAAGGTTATCGCTTCCGGCTGGTCGGCGGGCGGGCATTTGGCGGCCTTGGCGGCGGAACATCCCTTGGTGGTGGGCGCGCTTGCCATGTCCGGCATTTATGAATTGGCGCCCATTGCCAATACCAATCTGAACGACAAGCTGCGCCTGACGCCCGAGGAAATTGCCGCGCATTCACCCATTCGCCGGCCGGTGGTGCAAAAGCCCATCGCCATTGCCTATGGCGGGTGCGAATTGCCGGAACTGCGCCGGCAAAGCCGTGTGTTTCATCGTCACCGGGCAGAGGCACAGGCACCTGGCGCGCTGATCCCGGTGCCAGAGGCGGATCATTTCAGGATGCTGGAAGCACTTTGGCGGTGCGATGGGCTGCTGCTGCGCGCCGCGGCGGAGGTTTTGGCGGCGGCAGGATAATCACCCGCTGGCACAAACAAAAACGGCGCGGGAAGGCCCCGCGCCGTTTTGCGTTTTAGCGTTTAGGCCAGCCTTAGGCCGACTTCGCCATGATCTCATCCGCGATATTGCGCGGCACCGGATCATAGTGGTGGAACTGCATGGAGAAGGAAGCGCGCCCCTTCGTCATGCCGCGCAGGTTGGAGATGTAGCCGAACATTTCCTTCAGCGGCACATGCGCGCGCACGATAACGCTGGTGCCGGCCATATCCTGGCTTTGGATCACGCCGCGGCGGCGGTTCAAATCGCCCACCACATCGCCCACGTGATCAGATGGCGTGGTCACTTCCACATCCATGATCGGTTCCAGGATCACCGGGCCGGCCTTCTTCATGCCTTCGCGGAAGCAGGCCTTGGCGGCGATTTCGAAGGCCAGCGCGCTGGAGTCAACGTCGTGGTACTTGCCGTCCACCAGGCTGTACTTGAAGTCGACAGTGGGGAAGCCAGCGAGCACGCCGGTATCGGCCTGCACCTTGATGCCCTTTTCGACCGCCGGGATGTATTCCTTCGGCACCGCACCGCCCACAACGCCATTGTGGAATTCGATGCCTTCGTTCCGTTCCTTCGGCTCAAACACGATCTTCACTTCGGCGTATTGGCCCGAACCGCCCGACTGCTTCTTGTGGGTATAGGTTTCGGTATGCGCGCGGGTGATGGTTTCGCGGTAAGCCACCTGCGGCGCGCCGATATTCGCATCCACACCATATTCGCGCTTCAGGCGGTCAATGATGATTTCCAGATGCAATTCGCCCATGCCGGAAAGGATGGTCT
>JBDKIR010000282.1:0-2936 GCA_039797035.1 Pseudomonadota bacterium
CGGGACGGCTGATATAGGGCGGCAGCGGAACCTCTCCCGCCTTTTCCAAAGCGGCAGCAAGCCGCGCCTGATCCGGGCCAAAATCCAGCCGCGCCGCACCGCCTTCGGGATCATCCAGCACGCGCGCGGTGCAATCCTCGGCGCCTTCAATCGCGATCTCATCCCCGGCCTTGAGGCGGCGGGCATTACGGATCAGCGCATGCCAAATACCCGCTTCCTCATGCCGGTTGAGCATGATTTCAACCCGCGCCTGGCATGCAGCCGCGCGGGGATGACGCGTGTATCATTCACCACCATGATATCGCCCGGGCCAAGCAAGGCGGGCAGATCAAGCACGCCAGCATCTTCCCGGCCATCCGGGCGCACCACCAGCATGCGCGCGGCATCACGCGGGCGGATGGGCGCCTGCGCGATCAATTGCTCAGGCAGGGTGAAATCATAATCAGCCAGCCTGAGAGGGGGGTTCTTGGTGCTCACGGCGCGGCGGTAGCCCGGCCCCGGCTTGGGCGCAACTGGGGCAATCCCTACATGGCCCCAGGATAAGGGCGGTGCTATCCAGCATTGCCCCTGCCGAGGATCATGCATGTTCGCCCGTACCCTGACCCTGCTTGCCCTGCTGTCTGGCATCATCGGCACCGCCAGGGCTGAGCCCTTCCGCTTTGTGGCCTTTGGCGACATGCCATATTGCACGCCAAACCGGCCCGAGGCCTGCCCCCAGGAAGAAGGGCGCGTCGCCCGCCTGGTGCGTGGCATCAATGCCGAACGCCCCGCTTTTTCCATTTTTGTCGGGGACACCAAAGGGGGCAGTGAAATCTGTAGCGATGATAAACTACTGCGCGCCTTCACCTGGATGAACCTGGCAGATCACCCCCTGGTTTATACCCCCGGCGATAATGAATGGACGGATTGCTGGCAGAGCCGCGCCGGACGCTTTGACCCGCTGGAGCGGCTGGCCCTGTTGCGCGCCCGGTTTTTCCCCGATGCGCAAAGCCTGGGGCGCCGCCCCATGGCGCTGCTGCGTCAGGCGGATTTGGACCCGGCCCAACCGAGCTTTGTGGAAAATGCACGCTGGGTGCATCAGGGCGTGGTCTTCCTGACCCTGCATGTGACGGGCAGCAATAATAATCGCCCGACCGAACCGGATGAAATGCCTCCCTCCCGCCCGCCTGCCGGGGCCATTGCGGAATTTGAAGCGCGTGATGCCGCCAATCGGGCCTGGTTGCGCACCGCCTTCAACGAAGCCCGCAGCATGAATGCGCGCGCCATCGTCATCGCGCAGCAGGCCGATATGTATTACGCGGATCGTTGCGGCGGCGGGCAACGCAGCGGCTTTCTCGCGCTACGTGCCGTGCTGGAAGCTGAAGCCCTGGCCTTTGGCAGGCCGGTTCTGCTGATTTACGGCGATAACCACACCTTCCTTCAGGAAACCCATGGACCTGGCATCCCCAACCTGATGCGGGTGATGGTACCGGGGGGGAGCGATGTACGCGCTGTGGTGGTGGAAGCTGATCCTGAAGCGCGCGAAGCCTGGCGCTTCCGCCTGATTGGGTCAGCAGATGGCGCCGCCAATAAGCCTTGTTGAGGAGGCTATCACGCATCAGCGTAACTTGGCAGGATGATGTCAAAGACAGGCCATTGGCCCGTTAGATGGAGGAACGCCAAATGGCACGCTTGCCTTATGCTGATGTCAATCATCCTGATCATGTGGAAGCGGCCGCCGCAATCCGCGCTTCCCGCAAAAGGATTGGGCATCTGCACCGCATGCTTCTGCACGCCCCGCCCATCGCGGCTGGCTGGATCAGCATGTTTGACGCGGTGCGCTGGCATTCAACGCTTTCGGGCAAGCTGCGCGAATTGGTCATTTGTCGCATCGCCGCCATCAATGGCGCGCAATATGAATGGAATGCCCATGCCCCCATCGCGCTGCAGGAGGGTGCCAGCCAGGCCCAGATGGATGCGTTGGCCGATTGGGAAAAAAGCGACCTATTCGATGCGACTGAACGCGCCGTACTCGCCTATTGCGATGCGATGACACGGCATGTGCATGTCCCGGATGAGATTGCCAAAGCCGTTGCACAGCTATTGCCGCCAAGGCAGGTGGTAGAACTCACGGTGACGGTCGCGGGCTATAATTGCGTCTCCCGCGTGCTGGAAGCCTTGCACATCAATGGCGGCGATCCCCTTCCCCCGGCATAACCGGGGGTGGTGCGCTATTCTGCCGAACGCAGGCCAGTGGCGGCGATCAGGCTGCGGAATTTCTCACTTTCCGCAGCCGAAAACGCCGCGAATTCTGCGCGATTGCGATAGAGGATCGGCTGGGCGACCCGCTTCATGCCTTCGATGAAGCCTGCTGTCGTCACGGCCTTTTCACAAGCCGCCTCAAGCCGCGCCATGACGGGTTCTGGCGTGCCAGCGGGCGCGTAAAGGCCGCTCCAGATCGTATAAACTAGGTCATACCCTTCTTCCCGCATCGTTGGGACATCGGGGAATTCAGGGTTGCGCCTTTCGGTCAGGAAGGCGATCGGGTGCAGATCATATTGGCGAATAAGCAGCGTTTGGTCGGTGAATAGCTGTAATTGCCCTTGCTGAAAGGCCAGCATGACCTCACCAGAGCCACGGAAGGGCACGTGGTTCATTTGAATATTCGCGACCCGCATCAGGGCAACCATGGAAATATGCGGAATACTGCCCGCGCCGGTGGACGCGAAGGGCATGCCGCCATTTTCGGCACGCGCGCGGCTGACCACATCTGACACCCGGCGCATGCCCGAGGTTTTTGGCGTCATCATGATCACCGGACTATCCGCCACCTGACAAATCGCCGCGAGATTTTCCAGCCGATAGCTAAGATTGCTGCGGAAATGCGGTTGGATGGCGACAGGGCCAATGGGGGAAAGCAGGATCGTCTGCCCATCAGGCCGTGCACGCGCGACTTC
>JBDKIR010000283.1:0-5513 GCA_039797035.1 Pseudomonadota bacterium
GCACCAGCCCTTCCGGCAGGGCGATCATCGGGCGCTGGCGTTGGGTGACATCCAGGATATAGCGCAGCACTTGGCGCATGCTCATCGCGCGCGGGCCGCCGAGTTCGAAAACCTTCCCCGCTGCCGCAGGATCCGCCAGCGCGGCCATGGCGGCATCCGCCACATCGCCCACGTAAACCGGCTGGAAGCGCGTTTCCCCAGACACCACCGGCATGAAGGGGAGCAGGGTAGCGAGGCCCGCGAAGCGGTTGAAGAATTGATCCTCCGCGCCGAAGACCACCGAAGGGCGCAGGATGATGGCACCCGGGAAGGCGGCCAGCACGGCGGCCTCACCAGCGGCCTTGGTTTGCGCGTAACGGCTGGGGCTATTGGCATCGGCGCCAATCGCCGAAAGATGCAGAAATTGCTTGGCCCCCGCGGCCGCGGCCAGCCGCGCTACCCGGCCGGCACCTTCTGCCTGGATGCGCTGGAAATCCCCGGCGCGGCTTTCAAACAAAATCCCCACCAGATTGATGACGATATCCGCCCCCGCCACGGCCCGCGCGCAGGAAGCCTCATGGGTGACAGAAGCGGCGATGGGCGTGATCTGCCCCACACCGCCCATGGTGCAAAGCCGGGCGGCGCGTTCCGTATCCCGCCCCGCAATCCGGATGCTATGGCCGGCCGCGGCCAGGCGTTGCACGATGTGGCGCCCGATAAAGCCGCCGCCGCCGAAAACTGTCACAAGCATGGCCCAAATCCCTAAATCCTCTCGCCCGATATAAGCGCGGCGGGCGTGGCGGGAAGGGCGGGCGGTCAGTGTGCCAGGATACCCACCGCCAAACCGATCAGCATGTTCAACAGGATCGAGGCCAAAACCACCGAAAAGCCCAGCATCCGTGCCCTTGCTGGCGCAACGGGAAACAAATGCTGCGCGCCATCATAAAACAGGTAAAGCGTATACAGCGCGCCGATCAGGGCGAGCAGCCCACCGATGGAAGGCACAATCAGCGCCAAGCCCCCCAGCCAAGCACCGGTCGGGGCAAAGGCGGCGAGCTTCATCCCGGCTTCGGCATCGGCACTGGCGCCAAACCGTGCTGCCAAGGGCGGCGCTATGGCGCCCATGATCAAAACGCTCAGTACCGCAATGACATAGCTGACCGCCAATTCACCGATATGCGGCATATTGCCGCCCAGGAAGGTGCCGATGGCACTGGCGATGGAAGGGATCGCCGCGCAGGGCAGCACATAGCCGGCCAGCAGGCTCATGCGAGTCATGGGGGTGCTGGCGATCATCGCCCAGGTTTTGCCGGGTTCAACCAGAAGGCCCTTGGCCCAGGCGAATAGGTTCATCTTCTGCCTCCCGCAGCTTTGGCGGGATATTGCGCCTGCCTTTGCTGCCGGGGCAAGCACTTGGCCGGTGGCGGGCGGGCGCTGCTTCTGTCAGTTTCAAAGCATGGCCGATTCGCTTCCCCGCTGGCGCGACAAGCGCTTCCTAGTGCTGCTGGCGCTTGGTTTTGCGGCCGGGGTGCCTTTGCCGCTTTCGGCCTTCACGCTGCGGCAATGGCTTTCGGAATCCAACCTTTCGCTTGCGGCCATCGGCTTCACGGCGCTGATCGGGCTTTCCTATTCGCTGAAATTCCTCTGGTCGCCGCTGATCGACCACAGCCCGCCCCCCTTCTTCCGCGCGCTTGGGCGCCGACGCGGCTGGCTGCTTTCCATCCAAATCCCGCTGATGGGCAGCATCATTGCACTCGGGCAGACCAACCCGGCCTTGGATGCCAGCTTCACGGTGGCGGTGGCGGTGGTGGTGGCCTTCCTATCCGCCAGCCAGGATATTGTGATCGACGCCTTTCGCATTGAAAGCCTGGAAGAAGCCGATCAGGGCTATGGGCTGGCCTGCTATGTCTGGGGCTATCGCGGCGCCTTACTGGCGGCGACTGCGGGGGCCTTGGCCATGGCGGAATTTGCCGGCTGGGGCTTCGCGTTTGCCGGTTGCGCCGCGATGGTGGGGTTGGGCCTTGTCGCCGTTCTGGCCGCGGCCGAACCCGAAGCAAGGGGCGCTGCCGCCCCGCAAGGCTGGGCTGCGCGGCTGCGCCATGCGGTGGTGGAACCCTTCGCCGATTTCATGCGTCGGCGTTATTGGCTGGCGATCCTTGCCTTCATTGCCCTGTTCAAGCTGGGCGAGGCTTTGGCCGGCATCATGACCGCGCCCTTTTATCGTGAATTGGGCTTCACCCGGCTTGAAGTGGCGAGTGTTTCTTCAGTCTTTGGCCTTGTCGCGACATTGGCCGGTGCGCTGGCGGGCGGTTGGCTGGTGGCGCGGCTTGGTACCGGGCGCGCTTTGATCCTGACTGGGATCACGCAAATGCTCTCCAACCTGATGTATGTCGCGCTGGCTTTGGCGGGGCATGATATCCGCATGTTGTTTGCGCAGGTCGGGGTGGAGAATTTCACCGATGGCCTCGCGGATGCGGCGTTTCTGTCCTACCTCGGCATGCTGACCAGCCGGAACTTCACTGCCACGCAATATGCGCTGCTGTCGTCGCTCGCGGCAGTGCCCCTGCGCACGCTGGGGGCGACATCAGGCGTGCTGGCGGAAAGCCTGGGCTGGCCCTGGTTTTTTGTGCTGACCACGGGTGCGGCGCTGCCTGCCATGGCCATCATGCTGTGGTTATTGCGCCGCCTGCCGCCCAAAACCGCAGAGGCCGCCACATGACCAGCCCCTTCCTGCTGACGCCCATGCTGCTGCTGGGCAGCAATATCCTGATGACCTTCGCCTGGTATGGGCATTTGAAGCAGCCCGCCTGGCCGATCTGGCTGGCTGTCTTGGCTTCCTGGGGCATTGCCTTTTTTGAATATTGCCTGGCGGTGCCGGCAAACCGCATCGGCTATGGGGCTTTCACTGGCCAGCAGCTCAAGATCCTGCAGGAGGTGATCACGCTGGCGGTTTTTGCCGGGTTTTCCGTGCTTTGGCTGGGGGAGCCGCTGCGCTGGAATTTCGCCGCCGCCGCGCTGTGCCTGCTGGGGGCGGTGGTCTTCATTTTCCTGCCTGTGGACTAGGCGGGCCAGGGTTGATCCCCCCTGCCGCCGGGCGTATGGCCCCGATCATTGCTTGCACGGATTCCTGCCATGAATGATGTGATCGCGCCGCGCCGCGCGCTGCTTTCCGTTTCCGACAAAACCGGGCTGATCGAATTTGGCCGCTTCCTGGCGGCGCGCGGGGTGGAGATTCTCTCCACCGGCGGCACCGCCAAGGCGCTGCGCGATGCGGGCGTGCCGGTGAAGGATGTATCGGACCATACCGGCTTTCCGGAAATTCTGGATGGCCGCGTGAAAACCTTGGTGCCGCAAGTGCATGGCGGCATTCTGGGCCGGCGCGATCTGGCTGAGCATCTGGCGCAAATGGAAGCGCATGGCATTGCGCCGATTGATCTGGTGGCGGTCAATCTCTACCCGTTTGAAGCGACCGTCGCGAAGGGTGCGGATTTCGACGATTGCATCGAAAATATCGATATTGGCGGGCCGGCGATGATCCGCAGCGCCGCCAAGAACCATGCCCATGTCGCGGTACTGACGGAACCCGCGCATTTTGCCGAAATACAGGCGGAAATTGCGGAAGCAGGCGGCACACGCCTGGCGACGCGTCGGCGCTTGGCAGCGGCGGCCTATGCGCGCACGGCTGCCTATGATGCGGCGATTTCTGGCTGGTTCGCCGGGCAGGAAGGCCAGGAATTCCCGGAGCGTTTGAGCTTCACCGGTACACTGCGCCAGACGCTGCGTTACGGCGAAAACCCGCATCAATCGGCAGCGTTTTATGTGGATGGCAGCGCGCGCCCCGGCATTGCGACCGCGCGGCAGATTCAGGGAAAGGAGCTTTCCTACAATAACCTGAACGATACCGACGCTGCCTTTGAAGCGCTGGCGGAATTCACTGATCCGGCGATTGTGATTGTGAAGCACGCCAATCCCTGCGGCGTGGCGGTAGCGACGGATTTGGCGCAAGCCTGGGATCGTGCGTTGTTATGCGACCCGGTTTCGGCTTTCGGTGGCATTGTCGCCGCCAATCGCAAGCTGGATGCGGCGGCGGCGGAACGCATTACCGCGATCTTCACCGAAGTGGTGATCGCGCCCGATGCGGATGAAGCGGCGCTCGCGGTCTTTGCCAAAAAGAAGAATCTGCGCCTGCTGCTGACCGGTGGCCTGCCTGATCCAGCCGCGCCGGGGATGATGTTCCGGTCGGTGGCTGGCGGTTTTCTGGCGCAATCGCGCGATGCCGGGCGCGCCAGTGAAGCGACCCTGAAATGCGTGACGAAGCGCGCGCCGACCGCGGCCGAAATGGCGGACCTGCTATTCGCCTTCCGCGTCTGCAAGCATGTGAAATCCAATGCCATTGTCTATGCTAAGAACCTGGCGACAGTGGGCATTGGTGCGGGGCAGATGAACCGCGCAGAGAGCAGCCGCATCGCGGCCTGGAAAAGCGAAGCCGCGGCCAAGGCGGCGGGCTTGCCTGAACCACTCGCCAAAGGGTCCGTGGTGGCGTCCGATGCGTTTTTCCCCTTTGCCGATGGGCTGGAAATCGCAGCCTCGGCGGGTGCTACCGCCATTATTCAGCCGGGTGGTTCGATCCGCGATAATGAGGTGATTGAGGCTGCCGATAAGGCCGGGCTTGCGATGGTATTCACCGGGATGCGGCATTTCCGCCATTAGGGGGCTTCATGGCCTTTGACACGCTGGTGTTACTGATTGGGTTTGCCGTGTTGGCGGCGCTATTGCTGGCGCTGCTGTTGCGCAAGCCCGCTGCTGATCCTGCCATCGCGTTGTTGCAAGCGGCGCAGGAACGGCAGGGTGAAAGGCTGGCGGCGCTGACCAGCGATATGAAGGCAGCGCTTTCCGCGCATGAAGTGAGCCTTGGGCGCGAAATGTCCGCGCTGACCACGAAGCTGATGGAAGTACAGGGCGCCACCGCACAGGCGCAGCAGCAGGGCGTATTGGAAGCGCGCGACAGTGCCGCGAAGCTGCGGCAGGAAAATGCCGAAGCGGCGGCACGTGTGCAGGTGATGGTGGAACAGGTGCGCGCTGCCTTGGCTGAAGCGCAGGCCGCCATGAAAAACGCCATTGCTGCCGAAATGGCTGCCGCACGGGATGTGATTGACCGCAAAGGGAATGAAAGCCGTGCGGAGCTTGAAGCCAAGCTCAAGGAAATGCGCGAAGCCAATGACAAGCGGCTCGCGGAAATCCAGGCCAGCGTGAATGAGCAATTGGGCGCGGCGGTTGAAAAGCAAATGAGCGAAAGCTTCACCCGCGTGATTGACCAGTTCAACGCCATCCAGGCCATGATGGGCAATGTGCAATCCGTGGCGAGCCAGGTTGGCGATCTGAAGCGGCTATTTTCCAATGTGAAGACGCGCGGCGGCTGGGGGGAAGCGCAGGTCAAGGCGCTATTGGATGATTTCCTGCCGCAGGGATCTTATGAGACGAATGTGAAGCTGCGTGAGGGCAGCAATGATACGGTGGAATTCGCCATTCTGATG
>JBDKIR010000284.1:0-2999 GCA_039797035.1 Pseudomonadota bacterium
CTGGACGCGCTGCGCCGAGTGCCCGGGGTGGGTGACGCGCAAATGTTCGGCACGCGCGATTATGCCATGCGAATCTGGTTCCAGACCGATCGCATGACGGCGCTTGGCCTTACGCCCAGCGATGTGATCGGTGCGATCCAGAAACAGAATCAGGTGGCCCCGCTTGGGCGCATCGGCGCCCAACCGATGAGCAATGATGCGTCCTATCAGCTCAACATCACCACCACCGGGCGGTTGACCAGCACGGATGAATTCGGCGCGATCATCATTCGCGCCAATCAGGATGGCAGTGTGCTGAGGGTGCGTGATGTCGCACGCTTGGAACTCGGCGCCTGGAATCAGGATATTGAAACACGGCTGAATGGCCGCGATGCCTTGCTGATCCAGATCTTCCTCTCGCCCGGGGCCAATGCGGTTGGCGTTGCCGATGCCGTTGCCACCACCATGCGTCAGCTCTCCCAACGCTTCCCGGCTGGGCTTGGCTATGAAGTTACCTACGACACCACAGGCTTTGTGAAGCTGACCATCCATGAGGTGATCAAGACCCTGGTGGAAGCCTTCGTGCTGGTGGTGCTGGTGGTCTTCCTGTTCATCGGTTCCATTCGTGCCACCATCATTCCATTGATCGCGGTGCCGGTCAGCCTGATCAGTACCTTTGTTGTGCTGAACGCCATGGGCTATTCGGCCAATACCGTATCCTTGCTTGCCATGGTGCTGGCGATCGGGATTGTGGTGGATGATGCGATTGTGGTGGTGGAAAATGTCGAAGCCACCATGGAACATCACCCCGATCTTTCCGTGTCTGAAGCCACCAAGCTTGCCATGGAAGGTATCACGGCGCCGATTGTCGCCATCACCATGGTGCTGCTTTCGGTCTTTGTGCCGCTGGCCTTCATCCCGGGCATTTCGGGTGAATTATTCCGCCAATTCGCGGTCACTGTCAGTGTTGGCATGTTGTTTTCTGCCATCAATGCGCTGACGCTATCACCCGCGCTTTGCGCCATATTGCTGCAGGCGCATCACGGGCCGAAAAAAGGCATAATGGGCCGGGTTTCGGCCTTTATTGATGGGGTGCGCGATGGCTATGGCGCCATTGTCGCGCGGCTGGTGCGGTTTTCCGCAATCAGCCTGGTACTGCTTGCTGTCTTCGTTGCCGGCATTCTGGGGGTGGCGAGCCGCACCCCAACCGGCTTCCTGCCACAGGAAGACCAAGGCGCCTTCTTTGTTGAGATGCAATTGCCCGATGGCGCATCGCTCAATCGTACACGGGAATTGAGCCAGCAGGTGGAAGGCATCATTCAAGCGCTGCCCGGCATTGGCGCAGTCCAGACCGTGACCGGCTTTTCCATGCTGAATGGCTTGGCACAGGCCAATAGCGCCTTTTTCATCGTTACGCTGAAATCCTTCGAAGAACGCACCGCGCCAGAGGCAAAGGTGGATGCGCTGATCGCCGCCGTGGCGCGTGGTACGGCGGCGGTGCCGGCGCTGGTGGTGCCCTTCAATCTGCCACCCATTATCGGGCTCGGCACCGGGGGCGGGTTTCAATACCAATTGCAAAATCTGGAAGGCCGGCCGGTGACCGAAATGGCGGCCGCCATGCGCGGCCTGGTGATTGCCGCCAATCAGGACCCCATGCTGAACCGCGTTTATTCCACCTTCTCGGCCACGGCGCCTTCCGTGTTCCTGGAATTGGATCGGGACCGGGCGCAGGTGCTGGGCGTTGCTGTCAGCGATGTCTTCGCTGCGCTGCAAAGCGCCATGGGGGGGTCTTACGTCAATGACTTCAACCTGTTTGGTCGCGGCTGGAAAGTCAGCCTACAGGCTGAATCGGCGGACCGCGCTTCGGTCGAAGATATTTTCAGGGTCCATGTGCGCAATCGCCAGGGCGATATGATCCCCATTCGGGCCCTTGCGGATATTCGGGTGGAATTCGGCCCGCAAAGCATCGTGCGCTACAATAATGTCCGCAGCCTGACGGTGAATGGTGAACCGGCAGCCGGGCGCAGCAGCGGCGAAGCGCTGGCAGCCATGGAAGGCTTGAGCAGTACCACTTTGCCGCAGGGCTATTCCTATGAATGGACCGGCACCGCCTTTCAGGAAAAGGCGGCCTCTGGCCAGACCGGGATGATCCTAAGCCTCGCGATACTCTTCGCCTTCCTGTTCCTGGTCGCCCTTTATGAGAGCTGGACCATTCCCGTGCCGGTGCTGCTTTCGGTGGCGGTGGGTGTGCTGGGGGCAATCGCGTCCATCGGCGCCGCCGGGCTTTCGCTGGATCTCTATGCCCAGGTCGGCATCGTGGTGCTGATTGCGCTGGCCGCGAAGAACGGCATTCTGATCATTGAATTCGCCAAGGAACAGCGCGAATTGCATGGCAAATCCATCCAGGAAGCGGCGGTGCTGGGCGCCAAGCTGCGGTTCCGGGCCGTGATGATGACATCCTTCGCCTTCATCCTGGGGCTTTATCCGCTGGTGGTCGCAGAAGGGGCTTCGCAGATCAGCCGCCGTGCAGTGGGCACGCCGGTGTTTTGGGGCATGCTCGCGGCCTCCACCATTGGGATATTCATGATCCCGATGCTCTATGTGACTTTCCAAAGCCTGCGGGAGCGGTTGAAGGCCAAGATTGGCCTGGGGCAAGCGGCCAAGGCGGCTGCGCACCCCCCTTCTTGACCGAGGGGCCATGAGACACGATTTCTAGGGCCAAGAAGGGCGGCGCATTCCGCCGCCCGCGATTCGATGGAGACCCAAATGGGTGATCTGACCAAGGCTGTATCGGATGAGAGCTTCAAGACCGATGTGCTCGATTCGAGCGGGCCGGTGCTGGTGGATTTCTGGGCCGAATGGTGCGGCCCCTGCCGGATGGTAGGGCCGATCCTGGATGAGATTGCGGCGGAATATGCCGGCAAGCTCACCATCGCCAAGGTGAATATTGATGAGAACCCGATGACGCCGAATGAATATGCGGTGCGCGGTATCCCGACCATGATCCTGTTCAAGGATGG
>JBDKIR010000285.1:0-5986 GCA_039797035.1 Pseudomonadota bacterium
TATTGAGGCCATCGGTGTAAAACAGCCGCGCAATCAGAAACCGCGTCAACGCCGGGCGTTTTGGTAACCCGCGCAAAAGCATACGGAGTTCGCGCAGCCCATCTGTGACGGCTTGGCGCAAGGGCGGGCGCGGGCCGGTGGGATCCGGCAGGGCGAGCAAGACCGGCCAGCCGAATACCAGCAACCACGCCGCCACCAGCGGTGCCGTCGCCCGCACATGTTCCGCCGCCCCACGATCAAGCCCAAAGGGGGAGGGGT
This sequence comes from Pseudomonadota bacterium, assembly GCA_039797035.1. GTDB lineage: Bacteria > Pseudomonadota > Alphaproteobacteria > Acetobacterales > Acetobacteraceae > Neoroseomonas. The sequence goes on from JBDKIR010000285.1 coordinate 259, forward strand.
CCGGGCGGATGAAAAGCAGCAGCGCCAGCACCAGGCAGGCCAAGCCACCAGCATAGCCAAGGCCCCAGGCCAGGCCCGAAAGCCGGCCCATGCGCGCTTCCGGCACCAGGCCGGGCAGCATGGCGTTGTAGAATACCGTGCCCAATTCAAAGGCGATGGTGGCAAGGCCAATGCAGATCAAGGCATAAAGCGTGAAGCTCGCTTCCGGGCGGGCATACCAGATCAGCGCGGTAAATAGCGCCGTGCAGAAGGTGCAAAGGCCGAGCATGGCACGTCGGCGCCCGCCACGATCCGCGATGGCACCCAGGATGGGCGAGAGCACAGCAATAACCAAAGCGGCCAGCATTTGCATCCAGCCCCATTGCGCCTGTCCCGTGACCGGATCCGCCGCGATGCCCTGGGTGAAATAGGCCGCGATGATGAAGGTGGAAACCACCGTCGGAAAACCGCTATTGGCCCAATCATACAAGGCCCAAGAGAGGGCCTTGATGGGCTTTGCACGGGTGGCGGGCATGCGGGGATCTGCCCTGGCCAATCAGAGCGGCTTAGGCGGTCAGCCCAGCCGGTCCGCGCGCAATGGCGACCGCGCCCGTGCGAGAGACTTCGACCAGACCGATCGGGCGCATCAGGGCCAGGAAGGCATCGATCTTGTCGCCATTGCCGGTCATTTCCAGCACGAAGCTTTCCGTGGTGGCATCCACCACGCGCGCGCGGAAGGCATCGGCCAGCCGCAGCACTTCCATGCGGTTTTCGCCCTTGCCGACAACCTTGATCAGCGCCAATTCGCGCGTCAGATGCGGGCCTTCAATGGTGAGGTCGGAAACCTTATGCACCGGCACCAGACGATCCAACTGCGCCTTGATTTGCTCAATCACCATATCCGTGCCGCTGGTGACGACGGTGATGCGCGAAATCCGCCCGGTATCATCCACCGGGGCCACGGTCAGGCTATCAATATTATAGCCGCGGCCTGAGAAAAGGCCGATGACGCGCGCCAGCACGCCCGCTTCATTTTCCACCAAAACGGCAATGGTCGCGGCGCGTTGGCCGTTTTTCAGATCAGACATGTCAGCGCTCCTCAGACCAGGACCTTGCCTTCATCGGTAACGCCGGCGACGCCACCTTCCTGCCCCGGGGCCAGGATCATTTCATTATGCGCGGCACCGGATGGAATCATGGGGAAGCAGTTTTCATCCTTGGCAACGGCGATATCGGCAATCACGGGCTTATCGATTGCGATCATTTCGCGGATCACGCGGTCAAGATCATCAATGCCTTCCGCGCGCATGCCAACCGCATGGAAGCTTTCGGCGAGCTTCACGAAATCCGGCAGCGATGCCGAATAGCTTTCGGAATAGCGCCCGCCATGCAGCAATTCCTGCCACTGGCGCACCATGCCCATATATTCATTATTCAGAATGAACACCTTCACCGGCAGGCGATATTGCGCCAGCGTGCCCATTTCCTGAATATTCATCAGGATCGAAGCCTCACCGGCGATATCAATCACCAGCGCATCCGGATGCGCGATCTGCACGCCCATCGCCGCCGGCAGCCCATAGCCCATGGTGCCAAGCCCGCCCGAGGTCATCCAGCGATTGGGCTTGTCAAAGCCGAAATACTGCGCCGCCCACATCTGGTGCTGGCCGACTTCGGTGGTGATGAAGGTCTCGCGCCCCAATTCGCGCGTGATTTCATAAAGCCGCTTCACCGCATGCTGCGGCTTGATGATCTTGCTTTCCTGGCGATAGGCCAAGCATTGCTTGCCGCGCCAAGTATCAATCTGGCGCCACCACTCGGCCAGCGCTGGCTTGTCCTGCGCCGCTTCATCTGCCTTCCAGGCTTCGATCATGGCGGCAAGCACGGCGCGGGCATCGCCCACAATCGGCACATCAACCGCGACATTCTTGTTGATCGAAGAAGGATCAATATCCGCGTGGATCTTCTTCGATCCCGGTGAGAAGGCATTGAGCCGCCCGGTCACACGGTCATCGAAACGCGCGCCGATATTGAACATGACATCGCAGCCATGCATCGCCAGATTGGCTTCGTAGGTACCGTGCATGCCAAGCATGCCCAGGAATTGCGGATCCTCGGCCGGGAAGGCGCCAAGGCCCATCAGCGTATTGGTACACGGCATGCCGGTCATGCGCACGAATTCGCGCAGCAGGTGCGATGCTTCCGGGCCAGCATTGATCACGCCACCGCCGGCATAGACAATCGGGCGCCGCGCGCGCTTCAGCAGGCGCACCGCTTCACGAATGGCCGTGGAATCGGGTTCCGTACGCGGGCGATAGGAACGGTGGCTTTGCGTGGTCGCTTCCCGATACGGCGCCTTGTTGATCAGGATATCCTTCGGCAGATCAATCACCACCGGGCCGGGGCGGCCTGATTTCGCCACGTAGAACGCCTCATGCATCACACGCGACAGGTCTTCGGATTTCTTGACCAGATAATTGTGCTTGGTCGCGGGGCGGGTGATGCCGGTGGTATCGGCTTCCTGGAAGGCGTCATTGCCGATCAGATGGGTTGGCACCTGACCGGTCAGGCAGATCACCGGGATGGAATCCATCAGCGCATCCACCAGACCCGTCACGGCATTGGTGGCACCAGGGCCGGAGGTGACCAGCACCACGCCAACCTTGCCGGTGGACCGCGCATAGCCTTCCGCCGCATGCACCGCTGCCTGTTCATGGCGCACCAGGATGTGGCGAATGGCATTCTGCTGGAAAATCGCGTCATAGATCGGCAGTACCGCGCCGCCGGGATAGCCGAAGATCACCTCAACGCCGTTATCCTTCAGCGCGCGCAATACGACCTCGGCACCCGACATGGTCAGGGCTTCAGTGCTGGGCGGGGCTTGGGTCGCGGCGGACATGGGTGAATTCCTTCGTGAAAAGACACCGGCCCCAAAACACTGGGGCCGGCGGAGGCGCGCTCTTAGACCCCGGAATCGGCTGCGTCAACGGATAAAATCAAGAAAATTGAAAAATTCCGCCTTTTGACTTTCCGAAAATTGCGTGAAATCTTCAAATCGCGCATTTATGATAAAGAACCGTTCCGCCGGGGCCAATTCATGGTGGCGGAACCAAGTCGCCTGCCGCTTGGTGTATTGGCCGCTTTTCAGGATGGCGCTGGCCGAGGCTGCTTCAGCGCTGAGCTGGCCGGCCAGCATGGCGGCGATTTCCGGCACCCCCAGGGCGCGCATGGCTGGCAGCGCCGGGTCCAGCCCTTGCGCCAGCAGGGCGCTGACTTCCGCCACCGCCCCGGCCTGGAGCATCATGGCCCAGCGTCGCGCAATGGCATCCCGCAAGACGGCGCGCGGCGGATCCAACAAAATGGCGGCAAATTGCCAGGGGGCGGGGGCAGCGGCGCTATCCGCCTGCCAGGCTGCAATACCGCGCCCGGTGCCGCGCCAGACCTCCCAGGCGCGGGCGATGCGCTGGCTATCGCTCGGCCGCAGCCTTGCGGCGGAGGCTGGGTCCTCAGTTGCCAATCGGGCATGCAGGGCGGCCGGGCCTTCTTCGGCCAAAAGCTGGCGTGCTTCTTCCCTCGCCGGTGCGGGAATGGGCGGGATGGCGGCCAGCCCTTGCGTGAGGGCGGCGCAATACATGCCTGTGCCGCCGCAAATAATAGGCAACCGCCCGGCGGCGCGGACTTCCGCCATCGCTGCCAGCGCCGCATCGCGCCACCAGGCCACCGACGCGGCCTCGGCCGCTGGGCGCACGCCATAGAGCAGATGCGGCACGCGCGCTTCATCCGCCGCGCTCGGGCGGGCGGTGATGATGGAAAGCTCCTGGTAAAGCTGCATGCTATCGGCATTGATGATGCTGCCGCCGAGCCGTTCGGCGATGGCCAAGGCGAGGGCGGATTTGCCCGAGGCGGTGGGGCCGACCACAAATAAAGCGCGCGGTTGATCCTGGCTCATGGGAAAGGCATAGCCATGTAATGGATAAGATTCTCACCCTGATCGCGCCGCGTGGCGCGCTTGCCCCGGAACATCAGGCCAAGGCGGCCGCTGCGTTGCGCGACGCGGGCGCTGAGCTTGGCGCCGTGGCATCCCTCGCCGCGCAGGAAGCCGCCGATCTCCCCTTCGCCGGGCTGCCGCTGGATGTGGCTGACCGTGCGGCGAGCGCGGCGCTGGAAGGCAGCCCCATTGATGCCATTGCGCAGGATGCGGCGGGGCGGCGCAAGCGCCTGCTGATTGCCGATATGGACAGCACCATGGTCACCAGCGAAACCCTGGATGAGCTGGCGGGGGAGGCTGGCCTCAAGGACGAAATCTCGGCCATCACACGCCGCGCCATGAATGGCGAATTGGATTTCGAAGGGGCGCTGCGGGAGCGCGTTGGCATGCTGAAGGGCCTGGCGCTGGAAGCCCTGGAACGCACCTGGGCCAGTACGGAATTGATGCCGGGCGCGGTCGAATTGGTCGCGACCATGCGCGCCCAGGGCGCACGCTGCGCGCTGGTTTCCGGCGGCTTCACCTTCTTCACGGGCCGGGTCGCGGAAAAGCTCGGCTTTCATGAACATCATTCCAATACGCTGCTGCATGAAGCAGGCAAGCTGACCGGTAAAGTGGGTGAACCCATTCTGGGGCGCAATGCCAAGCTGGTGACGCTGAAGCGCCTGGCCGCCGAAGAAGGCATTGATCTGGCCGCGAGCCTGGCGGTCGGCGATGGCGCGAATGATCTGGACATGCTGGGCGCAGCCGGGCTTGGCGTTGCCTTCAAGGCCAAGCCCGTGGTGGCCGCCGCGGCCCGGGCGCGCGTGGATCATGCGGATCTGCGCGCGCTTTTGTTCGCGCAGGGTTATACCGCGGCGGAATTCCGCATGCGCTTATGATCTGGTGCTCAGGTAAAGATTGACCAGAACATCCGCGCGCTGGTGATGGCCAGAAACACCGCGAAAGCGCGCTTCAGCAACAAGGGCGGGATGGTATGCGCCAGCTTCACGCCCCAAGGGGTTGCGATGATCGATGTCGGCGCAATCAGCGCAAAGCCGATCAGGCTGACATAGCCGAGTGAGAAGGGCGGCACGCGCGGGTCGCCCCAACCGCCCAGGATCATGCCAAGCGTCGCCGGAATGGCGATGATAACGCCAAAGGCCGAAGCGGTCGCGACCGCGGCGCGGATCGGATAGCCAAGCAGGGACAGCAGGGGCACCCCAAGCGTTCCGCCGCCAATGCCCATCATGGCGCTGACCGAACCAATACCAAGCCCCAATGCCGCGCGCGGTGCGCCATTAGGCACACGATCCGCCAATTTAAAATCGAGCCCGGTGAAACCCATATTGAAGGCGACCAGCAGCGCGACCGAGGCGAAAACCGCTGTCTGGCCTTCACCGCGCACATAAACCGCAAGCGCAGTGCCAAGCGCCACGCCAATCAGCATGCTGGGCCAAATGGAACCCACCAGCGCCTGATCCATGGCACCCGTGGCGCGATGCTTGCGCGCGGATTGAATGGAGGTAGGGATGATGGTGGCGAGTGAGGTCGCAACCGCCACCTTCATCTGTACCGCTTCCGGAATGCCGAAAAGCGGAAAGATGTTGAACAGCAACGGCACAATGACGATGCCGCCACCCACCCCGAGCAGCCCCGCGAGCGTGCCGGAAACCAAGCCTGTCGCGGCCATGGCGCAGGCGAGTGCCGCGAGCCAGAGCGGATCATTCAAATATGGCATAAGGCCCCCCACCAGCGCCGTGACCAATTACAGGTCTCTGGCAT
>JBDKIR010000286.1:0-2658 GCA_039797035.1 Pseudomonadota bacterium
GTGGCCACCATCCTGTCCTTCATCTTTTCCTGGAACAACTTCATCTTCGCCATGGTGCTGGCTGGGCGTGAAACCCGCACCTTGCCGGTGGCGGTGAATAATATGCTCACCTTTGAGCAAATCTCCTGGGGGCCGCTGTCAGCGGCGGCGCTGCTGGTGACGGCGCCGGTGCTGATCCTGACCCTGCTTGCGCAAAAGCAGATTGTTGCCGGGCTGACAGCGGGTGGTGTGAAGGGGGCGTGAGCATCTTCAAGCCGAGTGAAACCACTTGGCGGCTCGGAAAATGCGATCAAACTAAAATCGAGAGCGCGTCCCGTGAACGAAAGTGAACGGGGCCCGCTCCCACCTTCGCCTATTCAGCCGCCGCCTGATTATGCGCGGCGGCATCAATGCCCAGCGCACCGGTAAAGCGGTTGAAGAAGCCGCATAGCGTGATGCGCAAGGTCAGTTCGACAATCTGTGCCTCGGAAAAATGCTCACGCAGCCCACGGAACAGGCGTTCCGGCACGCGATGGCTGTTTTCCCAGGCGGCCACGGAATATTCCGCCACCAGCCGATCAAGCGGTGTCAGGGAAGGGTGATCAATCCGCCCCGGCAGGCCTTCCAAAGCCTCGGTCGGGATGCCTTCCACGGCCAGGAACGGCCCGTGATGATCCACGCAATAATCGCAGGCATTGAGCTTGGAGACGACAACGATGGCGAGTTCCAGATAGCGCCGCGGCAGCGTTCCCGCGGCACGCAATTCCATCAGCATCGGCATCAAATGGCGTAGCGCCGCCTGCACATGGGCAAAGACCGCCAATTGCTCCTCAAACGGGCCATAACCAGTGACGTAGCGATGCCAGATGTCGCGCAGTTCGGGCGTCAATTCCTCGGGCGAAATCTCACGCACGCGGGCCATGGCATTTCCCTTTCCTGAAGGGTTCAATCCTGCGCGGCTTGCCCTGCGCCGTCCAGCCCACCCCTGGACTTGCCTAGGGCGCCGGGCGAAACTCGACCTCGGAAATTGAGGAGCCCAAGGTCATGCGCAATACGGAAGAAATCTGGCGGTTGGTGGATGCCAAGGCGCCTGAGGCGATTGAACTCAGCGACCGCGTCTGGGGCATGCCGGAACTCTGCTATGCCGAACACCGTTCCTGCGCCGAACATACCGCCATGCTGGAAGCCCATGGCTTTCGCGTGACCAAGAATGTGGCGGGTATCCCGACGGCGGTGATGGGTGAGGCCGGCGAAGAAGGCCCCATCATTGCGATCCTGGGTGAATATGATGCGCTGCCCGGGCTGTCCCAGGAAGCGGGTGTGGCGGAACCGCGCCCCTTGCCGGGCGATGGCAGCGGGCATGGCTGCGGGCATAATCTGCTCGGCGCGGCTTCGCTTTTGGCAGCGAGTGCGGTGAAGGATTGGCTCGCGCAAAACGGCATCAAGGGGCGCGTGCGCTATTATGGTTGCCCTGCGGAAGAAGGCGGTGCGGCCAAGGGTTTCATGGTGCGCGCCGGCTGCTTTGATGATGTGGATATGGCGATTTGCTGGCACCCGGCGGCGTTTTCCGCGGTGAACGAACCCGTCTCACTCGCCAATACGCGCATTGATTTCGCCTTCACGGGGCGGTCTTCCCACGCCGCCGCCGCGCCGCATTTGGGCCGCAGTGCGCTCGATGCGGTCGAACTCATGAATGTTGGCGTCAATTACATGCGCGAACATATGCCATCCGATGCGCGCATTCATTACGCCTATCTGGATGCCGGCGGCATTGCGCCCAATGTGGTGCAGGGCACGGCCAAGGTGCGCTATTTGATCCGCGCGCGGGATCTGGTGGAATTGAATGGCTTGGTTGCGCGCGTGCGCAAGATTGCCGATGGCGCGGCGCTGATGACGGAAACCAGTGTCTCCACCAAGGTGGTCAGCGCGGTGTCCAATCTGCTGGGCAATACGCCTTTGGAAAAGGCGATGTATGATAATTTCCAGCGTCTTGGCCCGCCGCAATTCGATGATGAAGATCGTCGCTATGCGCGCGAAATCCAGGCGACGCTGAAGCCCGAGGATATTGTCTCGGCCTTCCGCCGCCACGGCCTGACGCCGGAGATGGAATTGCCGCTTTGCGACAAGATCGTGCCGCTGGAAAACAAGGGGTTTGGCGGTGTCGGGTCCACCGATGTGGGCGATGTCTCCTGGGCGGTGCCAACCGTGCAGGCGCGTGGCGCCACTTGTGCGGTGGGCACGCCGGGGCATTCCTGGCAGCTCACGGCGCAGGGTAAATCCGGCATTGCCCATAAGGGCCTGGTGCATGTGGCGAAGATCATGGCCGGCACGGCGGTGGATGCCATTGCCAATCCGGAAATCCTCGCCGCCGCCAAGGCGGACCACCAGAAGCGCACGGCCGCGACCCCCTATGTCTGCCCGCTGCCGCCGGATGTGGAACCGCCGATCCAGATGTCCGCCTAAAAAGCGATCAGGGGCGAAGCGGCCTTGCTTTCGCCCCCTTTGGCGCCCATATGGGGCGGGTCAGCGCGCCATTCCGCGCGCCGCGCGCCCTGGCGGCTGCGTGATCGGACCCCCGGCTTGGTTTAAGCCCGGCGCGGTTCCGGGTCAGCCAGAACGCTTTTCCCACTAGGACGGTCCCAATCCCGCGGGGCTTTCTGCCCCAACCTGCCCGAAGCC
>JBDKIR010000287.1:0-3468 GCA_039797035.1 Pseudomonadota bacterium
GGTCAGCAAAAATCGCATGCACGCTCGCCGGCGGCAGGCGGCGCAGCATGGCAATCGAATCCCCGACCAGAACCTGGTCCAAGAGCAGCTCTAGCTGCGTTCCCACCGTGAAATCCCTTGAAACTGCCGTAAGAATCGCCTGCCCGAGTCGCCCGGTCAAGTCAGGTGCAAAACGGCCTGGTCCACCGGGCCGAAACCACGCCGGTGATGGGGTGATGGGCCCAGCCTTGCCAGGGCTTCGCGATGCGCGGCGGTGGGATAGCCCGCATGGCGCGCAAAACCATAACCGGGCCAGCGCGGATCAAGCCGACGCATGGCGCGATCCCTGATCACCTTGGCGATGATCGAAGCCCCGGCAATGGAAAAACTGAGCCCATCGCCGCCGACCACGCAGCGCAGGGGACACGCCAAGGGCGGCGGCTGATTGCCATCCACCAGGGCGTGATCGGGGATGCTGGGCAGCTTTGCCACCGCGCGACGCATGGCAAGATGCGTTGCCCGCAGGATATTGAGCTGCCCGATTTCGCGCGCCGAAGCCGCACCAATACCGATTTCAACCAGCCCCTGGCTTTGGGCTGCACGCAGCGCCGCAAAGGCCGTATCGCGTGCAGCTTCCTTGAGCTTCTTGGAATCCTGCAATAGCGCGGCAAGGCTTGCTGGCGGTGGTGCCAGAAACACCAAGGCCGCCGCCAGCACGGGGCCCGCCAGCGGGCCGCGCCCGGCTTCATCCACCCCGGCGACCCGGCCACCCAGCGCGGCTTCCAGGCTGAAATCTGGCCGTCCTGTCATGGTTTTGGACGGGGCAGCAGATACCAGCCCGCCAGGCCGAGCAGCAGACACGCGGCCAGAACCGCAAAGCCCGCGCGATAGGCGGCCTCTGGCCGCGCCGCTTCGACCATGGGGAAGAAACCCACCACCAAGCCGACCAGCATGGGCAGCAGAGAGGAACCCAAAACCTGCGCCATATTCACCGTGCTGGCACCACGCCCGACGAGGTGATCAGGGAATAGGCTGCGCGCTTCTGTCACCAACAACACCGGGTAGCTGGAAAACAACACCAGCCCCACCAGCAACCCAAGCGCCATGGGCAAGGGGGGCGCGGGCCATAGTGCCAGCGCCAGCAGCATCAGGGCCGAAAGCGTCGCACCCGCGCCAATCAGGCCGCTGCGCGCAAAATAATGTCTTTCCAAAGGCCCCACCAGCAAAAGCCCAATCGGCATGGCAAGCCCCATGGCGGCCAGGGCGAGCCCGCGTTCATTGGCATTCAGCCCATGCACATCCGCGAAATAGGGCCCGGCCCAAAGCCCGATCACCGTGGCAGCCGCCGCATACGCAACCAGATGCAGCGCCAAAACCCGCGATAGCCCCGGCAGGGACCAGATGGAAAATTGCCCGCGCAGCGCTTCCCCCAGGGTTTCGGTGCGGCGCGGTGGCGCGGGCCGATGCGGCGGATCATCCCGCACCAAACGCCACCACAAAAACGCGGCGGCACCTGTCAGCATGGCGGAGACGAGGAAGGCCTCTCGCCAGCCCAACCAGCCAGCAAGCCAGGCCAAAGGCGCCCCGGCCAGCAAGATGCCGCATTGGGAGAGTGCAAAAACCCGCGATAGCGCCAGCGTCATTTCCGCGCCAGCATACCAGCGCGCACATAAAACCACCGCCGCCATGAAAGACGCCGCCGAGCCAATCCCAATCAAGGCGCGCGCGCCAAGCAGCATGGCGCCATCGGTCGCGAGGCTTTGCACCACAAGCCCGACCACGGCGATCACGCTCAGCCCCGCCACCAGGCGGCGCGGCCCCAACCGATCCAAAGCGATGCCGACAGGCAATTGCATCAGCAGAAGCGAGGCGAAGAACATGCCATTGGCGGCGCCCAACATGGCGGGCGTCAGCGCCAAATCAGCGCTGAGTTCCGGTGCAATCACCCCAAGCGCACTGCGATGAAATTGGCTGAGCCCAGTAAGCAGGGCCAGCGCCAGCAGCAACGCCGCAGCGGGGGAAAGCCGGGCCATGAAGCGCGCTTTGGCCTATTCGGCCTTGGCGCCTGATTGGCGTACCGCTTCACGCCAACGCCGGCTTTCGCCGGCGACAAAGCCGGGCAATTCCGCGCGCGGGATCGCCATGGGATCAAAGGCGCGTTCGGCAAACAGCTTGGCCATTTCGGGGCTGGCCAAGGCTTTGGCGGTTTCCGCTTCGATCCGCGCCAGGATGGGTTCCGGCGTGCCGCGCAGCGCAAAAAGCCCCGTCCAATTCACCGACAGAAAGCCCGGCAAGACGCTGGCAATCGGCGGCACGCCCGGCAGGGCGGCATTTGGCGTGGCCGAAGCGACCCCCAGGGCCTTGATCGCACCGCCACGAATTTGCGGCAGCGCAGTGCCTAGCCCATCGAACATCATCGGCACATTGCCGGCGACGAGGTCCGTCATGGCCGGCGCGCTGCCGCGATAGGGGATATGGGTCATTTCCGCGCCAATGGCGGCGCGAAACATCTCCCCGGTCAGATGCAGCTGTGACCCGGTGCCTGAGGAGCCGAAAGCGACCTGGCCGGGCCGGGCACGGATATGGGCGATAAGTGCGGGGAGATCGGTCATGGGCAGGGCGCGCGGATTGACCACCAGCACATTGGGCTGCTGCGCCAGCATGGCCATGGGCAGGAAATCCGTATCCGGATCAAAGGCCAAACGCTGGTATAATGCCTTGTTGATGCAGATCAGTGACGCGGTGGCGACCAGGAGAGCATGGCCATCCGCGTCAGAGCGCGCAAAGGCCTCACCGGCCACGGTGCCACCCGCACCGCCGCGATTGTCGATCACCACCGGCTGGCCGAAAGCCACGGACAGTCTTTCACCAAGGGCGCGCGCCAGAATATCCGTGGTGCCGCCGGCGGCGAAGGGCACAAAAATTCGCAAGGGCCGATTGGGAAAAGCGGCGTTCTGCGCAATTGCGGGGGCGCTGAGGCTGGCGGCCACAAGGCCCAGGCTGGCGCGACGGGTAATGGTGTTCATGGATCGACTCCTGGCTTTGGCAGTGATTTAGAACAAGCCGCGCTTGTCGGCCATCATCGCTTCGCTGACCAAGGACAAGTCGGCTGTTTTTCCGTGCTTTCTTCATTAATTATTGACATTTTTTACAGATTTGCCCCCTAACTTCCGGCCATGGTTGATCAGCCACCTTCTGAAGGCCCCTCCGCATTGGACCTGCCAAGCCTTTTCGCCTTGCAGCAGGAAGTCATTGCGTTGCGCGAAAGGCTGGATGCGCAAGAAAAGCTGCTGCAATTGCGCGACGCACTCCCCACACCAAGCCCGGTGGCAGAATTGCGGTACCCAACGCCGCTGGAATTGCCGAGCCATTGGGAGATTGACGCCGAGCAATCGCTGCAGGGCGCCTGTAATTTCCACGGGCTGGAATGGGGCGAGGAGGGCGCCTTTCGTTGGACCGGGCCCGGCGCTGAGGCTGGCTTCGATCTTT
>JBDKIR010000288.1:0-7962 GCA_039797035.1 Pseudomonadota bacterium
CGCCAGAAATGGCGAGCCACAAGGGCTATGGTCTCGCGATGATGGTGCATATTCTGGGTGGTACGCTGGTGGGGTCTTCCTTCTCACCTATTCGCAACCGCACGCAACAGCCGAATGATCCAGATGATATCGGCCATTTCTTCATGGCGATCGATCCCGGTGCTTTTCGTGCGCCGGGTGAATTCGAAGCCGATCTGGATGCGGTGATTGATGAATTGCACGCAACCCCGGCGGCGGACCCCGCGAAACCCGTGCTGGTAGCGGGTGATCCGGAAGAAGCCGAACGCCAACGCCGCTTGCAGCATGGCATCCCAATCCCGCCCGCCTTGGACAAGCATATCCGCGCCATCTGCGCCCGCTCCGGCGCGGCCTATCTGCTCAGCTGAAGGAAGCCCCGCCATGAAGCGCCTGCTGCTTGCCGCCCTTGTCGCTTCTTTTCCTGCCCATGCGCAGAATCTGCGCATGGGGGTGGGCGCGCAGATCACCTCAGCCGATCCACATTTCCATAATATCTCGCCCAATAACGCCTATGCCTCCATGGTGTTCGACAATCTGTTGGAAACGGATGCCAAGGCAAGGCTGATCTCCTCGCTGGCGGACAGCTGGAAACCGGTGGGGGAGGATGCCTGGGAATTCACGCTTCGTCGCGGTGTGCGCTTTCACAATGGCTCCGATTTCACCGCCGAAGATGTTGCCTTCACGCTGGAACGCATTCCGCAAGTGGTGAATAGTCCAGGGTCTTTCCGCACCTATACGCAAGCGATTACGGGGGTTGAGATCATCGATTCCCATACGCTGCGCTTCCGCACCAATGGCCCGGCGCCATTATTGCCGATCGATCTGGCGCAAGTGCCGATGCTGGATCGCGAAACCCATCAGGGTGCAACGACCGAGGATTTCAACGCCGGCCGCGCCGCGATTGGTACCGGGCCATACCGCATGATGGCCTATCGGTCTGGTGATCGGGTGGAATTGCAGCGCTTTGATGGCCATTGGCGCAGCCGCCCTGCCTGGCAGAGCGTGGATTACCGCATGATCACCAATGATGCCGGGCGCACGGCCGCGCTGCTTGCTGGCGATGTGGATATTATTGATCAGGTGCCGACTTCGGATATTGAACGCCTCAGGCGCGATCAGCGCATTGCGCTTAGTGAAATAGACAGCATGCGCTTCATCTATTTCGCGCTGGATCATATGCGCGATGGACCAACACCCTTCATCACGGATCATGATGGCAAGCCCCTGGCGCGCAATCCGCTCAAGGATGTGCGGGTGCGGCAGGCGCTTTCGCTGGCGATTGATCGCTCCGCCATTGTGGCGCGTGTGATGGAAGGGGCGGCGAGTGCGACACGGCAGGTGATGCCGGAAGGTGCCTTTGGTTATGTGCCGGAATTGGCGGTGTCGCGCGGTGCTGACCCGGATCAGGCGAAAAAGCTGCTGGCCGAAGCAGGCTATCCCAATGGTTTCCGCCTGACGCTGCATGGGCCGAATGACCGCTACCCGAATGATGCGCGCATCACGCAGGCGGTGGGGCAGATGTGGACGCGGATTGGCATTCGCACCCAGGTGGATGTGTCGCCTTATGCCAGCTTCATTGCCAAGGCGTCGCGTCAGGAATTTTCGGTGTTTCTGGTTTCCTGGGGCAGTTCCACCGGTGAACCCATGGCGGGGCTGCGGTCCATTGCCGCAACCTATGACCGCGCGCGCGGCACCGGTTCGGTCAATCGCGGACGCTATTCCAATCCGGAATTCGATACGCTGTTGGCCACTGCGGCGCGGGAATTGGATGCGCCGAAACGCGAAGCTTTGCTCCGGCAAGCGACCCGTGTGGCGGTGGAAGATGGCGGCTTCATTTCCACTCATTTGCAGAAGAATATCTGGGCGATGCGGCGCGGCTTCGCGCATGATTCGCGCGTGGATGAAAGAACCCGCGCGCAGGATGTGACCCCGGCCCGATAAGTAGCAGGCGGACGCCAGGGTTCAGGGTGCGCTTTAAAGTGGGCGGCGCGCCTTCAGCGCTGCTGCCAGCGTGCCATCATCCAGCACATCCAAGGCCCCACCAATCGGCACGCCCTGCGCCAGCCTGGTGATCGCCACCCCGGTTGGTTTCAGCCGATCCGTCACGTAATGGGCGGTGGTTGCCCCCTCAACAGTTGCGGGCAGGGCGAGGATCACCTCGGCAATACCATCCTGCGCAATCCGTGAGAGTAAGGGCTGAATCGCCAGATCTTCCGGCCCGGTGCCTGAAAGTGCTGAGAGCATACCACCCAGCACATGATAGAGCCCATGATGCGCATTGGCGCGTTCCAGGGCCCATAAATCCGCAACCCCTTCCACGACACATACCAGCTTCCGATCCCGATGCGGGTCGCGGCAAATGGCGCAGGGGGAGATGGTGTCCAACGTGCCGCAAACCTCACAGGGTTTCACCGCGGCCGCGGCATCACGCAGCGCCGCAGCCAAAGGCAGCATTTGGCCATCCGGGTCCATCAGCATCTTGAGAACAGCGCGCCGTGCGCTGCGCCGGCCAAGGCCGGGCAGGCGCGACAGCAGCGCGATCAGATGCTCGATAGGGTCGTTATGCAGCATCAGGCTGCGTGCGGCTTCAGAAGGGCAGTTTCATACCGGGCGGCAGGTTGATGCCCGCGGTCGCCTTCTGCATTTCGGCTGCCATGGTCGCTTCCACCTTCTGCTTCGCATCGGCATGGGCGGCAACCAGCAAATCTTCCAGCACTTCGCGTTCATCCGCATTCATCAGCGAAGGATCAATCGCGACGCGGCGCAGATCGCCCTTGCCGGTCAGGCGCACCACCACCATGCCGCCGCCGGATTGGCCTTCCACTTCGGTGGCTTCCAGCTTGGCCTGCATTTCCTGCATGCGCGATTGCATCTGCTGCGCCTGCTTCAACATATTGCCCAGATTCTTCATGGTTTCTTTCGCCTAAAAATCATCAGGTGGGGTTTCATCATCGCCGTAAGCGGGTTCCGCATCGGGCGGCGCGAAATCACGCGCATCATCCTCATCCGCCGTTGCCGCGCTGCGTGACAGGCCATAGGCATCGGCCGTGCCATCATGCACCGCTTCAATCGTGGCCCCTGGAAAGGCCGCCATGATCGCCTGGACCAGTGGATGGGCACGCGCGGCGGCCAAGCGATCCGCTTCCGCTTCCTTGCCTTGGGCGGCAAGGGTTGGTGCGCCGGCTTCGCGCGTGACAATCACGGTCCAGCGTTGGCCGGTTGTTTCGCTCAGCAAGGCGGTCAATTGCGCAGCCAGATCGCGCGGCGCATCGGGTTCCGGGTTGATTTCAATCCGCCCTGGCGCGATGCGCACGGGGTGCACGCTGTGGCGCAGCTGCGCATGCAGCATGGGCTTTATACCGGAAGCAAGGGCCACAATTTCCTGCCAGGTGCTGGGCTGGGCCAGCGCGGTCACGGCCGGGCTTGGCGCCGCTTCAGCGCGCACCGGCGCACCGCCTGCCACGGCGCGCAGATTGCCACCGCCGCCACCCGGTGCGGGGCGCGGGCCATGGCCAAGCTCACCCGATTCGGTCAGGCGCTTCACCAGATCGCCCGGGGTTGGCATATCCGCGACATGGGCGATGCGGATCAGCACCATCTCGGCAGCCGCGCGACGATCCGCCCCTTCAAGCTGCAATTCGCCAATGCCCTTCAGCAGCATTTGCCAGGTGCGGCCCAGCACGGGCACGGAAACCCGCTGCGCGAGAGCGGCACCGCGCACACGTTCGGCTTCCGGCAATGATCCATCCTGGCGCAGCGCCGGGGCGGCGCGAAAGCGCGTCAGCAAATGGCAAAGCTCGGCCAAATCCTGCAGAATCACCAAGGGATCGGCGCCCAATTCATGCGCGCGATCCATGATGCCAAGCGCTGCGGCGATATCCCCGCCCATCAGCGCTTCCATCAAATCCAGGATCATGGCGCGGTCCGCCAGGCCCAGCATGTCGCGCACTGCTTCCGCACGCACTTCGGCTGCGCCGGATTGGCCAATTGCCTGATCCAGCAAGGAAAGCCCATCACGCACGGAACCATCGGCGGCGCGCGCAATCATCGCCAGCGCATCAGCCTCGGCCGTGACTGCTTCCTTGTCACAAATCCGTGCAAAATGCTGCGCCAGAGAATCTTGCGGCACGCGACGCAACGCGAAGGTCTGGCAGCGGCTGCGGATGGTAATCGGCACCTTGCGCAGTTCCGTTGTCGCCAGAATGAACGTCACGCCCGAAGGTGGTTCTTCCAATGTCTTGAGGAACGCATTGAAAGCCGCGCCGGAAAGCATGTGGCATTCGTCGAGGATGAAAACCTTCTGCCGGCCCTGGGTGGCACGGAAGCGCAGCGCTTCGCGCAATTCCCGCACATCATCCACGCTATTATTGGAAGCGGCATCCAGCTCCACCACATCCGGGTGGCGGTCTGCCAAAATCGCCTTGCATTCCGGGCAAACGCCGCAAGGGTCCGCGGTGGGGCCGCCCTTGCCATCCACGCCGATGCAATTCAGCGCGCGGGCAATGATGCGCGCCGTGGTGGTTTTGCCGACCCCGCGCACCCCAGTCAGCAGAAAGGCGTGATGCACGCGCCCTTGCGCGAAGGCGTGGCGCAGCGTGCGCACCAGCACATCCTGCCCGATCAAATCATCAAAGCTGGTCGGCCGGTATTTGCGCGCCAGCACGCGGTAACCCGGCTGTTCCGCCGGACGCGCCACGGGGGCGGGCGGCGGTGCCGGTGCTGCGGGTGCCGGGTCGCCAAACAGGCCGGGGCCTTCCGGGGCCGGGGGTTCGGGCAGGCCTTCCTCTTCCCGCGGATCTTCGCCGGGTGAGGAAATTGGTGAGCCGAACATATCCGAAGCCATGGCGCGGGGCGGTCTCTCTCTCGCGATGATCGCGCGGGCGCGCGGTGGAAGGCCGACAAGCGACCCGAGCAAGAACCCGTTACGGCTGCTTCCTTCCGGACCTGACCGGGTTGGCGAGGAGCCCGTCCGCCGCCGACCTTCCGACAGCACCATATCATGTCCCATGGGCCGAATGCCAATGGGGGGGCTTGGTTGCCGTGCGCCGGGCCGCGTGGCAGGGTCCGGTTTATGCTTTCGATCCCTGCCAGCCGACCCAATGCCTATACGGGCAGCCCGCTCGACCGGGCCTCCCATCGCCGCGATGACGCCGCCTTCATTGAAGCGGCGCTTGCAGACCCCAATACGGTTTTCGCCCCGGTATGGCGTAGCCGCAGCCTGATGCGGGGGGTGGCTGAGGGTAAGCCCGAAGCGGTTTTATTGACCGCCGGCGCGGCTGAGGCCGTGCGGATGGCAGGCGGGCCCTGGGCCTGGCTTGGGGAATGGGAAGGCCGCCAGGTTTTCGCGGTGGATTGCTCCTCGGCCGATGACCCGGCGCCTTTGCTACCCGCCGATATGGGGGCCTTCACGGATCTGCGCCAGGTCGCCGGATTATTGCCGGCGGGGGAGGCGAGCGTGCTTGCCCATGCGCGGGGCATCATGCATTGGCGGACCAAGCACCGTTTCTGCGGTGTTTGCGGCGGTGCTTGTGAACCGCGCAGTGCCGGGCATGTCATGGTCTGCACGGCGTGCAATGCGCAGCATTTCCCGCGCACTGATCCGGCGGTGATCATGCTGGTGGTGCGCGGCGATTCCTGCCTTTTGGGCCATTCACAGCGTTTCCCGAATACTACCATGTATTCGACCTTGGCGGGCTTCGTGGAACCGGGTGAAAGCCTGGAAGAAGCTGTGCGGCGCGAAGTGGAAGAAGAAGCGGGGATCAAGGTGGGCCATGTGCGCTACCATTCTTCCCAGCCCTGGCCGTTTCCTTCTTCCATCATGCTGGGTTTCCATGCCGAAGGGCTGACCGAGGAAATCACGATTGATCCGGAAGAATTGCGCGATGCCCGCTGGTTCACCAAGCAGCAATTGCGCGATCACCAGCAGCACGGTTTTTCCCTGCCGCGGGCCGATTCCATCGCGCGCCGATTGATTGAGGATTGGTTGGCATCATGAAAGCAGCGGCGGGATGGCTGGTTGTGGCGCTGCTGGCGGGCTGCGCCAACCAATCGCAGGAAGCAATTTTCCCGCCTGACAATAGTGCGGATGCCGCTGCCTGTCGTGAAGAAGCCTTGCGTGATCCGAAGCTGAAGGAAATGCGCCACAGCCTTTATGTGGGATTCCAGGCGCAAGAAGATCGTCTGCGTAACCAGATGGTGGAAGCGCAACGCAGCAGCTATTCTGAGTGCATGGCATTACGCGGCCATACGCGCCGTGGCGGGGTGGAACGCGTTCGGCGTTAATCGTCTGAAACGCCGAGCCGAATTCTATCGTAATTGCGGATTGTCAAAATCCGGCCGCCGGGCGCGTGCCAAGGCGCTGCGCAGTGCCGCCGCCAATTCCTGCTTTTCCGGGCCAGATAAATGCCGCCCGATTTCGATGGCGCGGCCACGGCTCAGCACCCTGAGGCGCCCGCCTCGGGCCGCGCTTTCATCGAAATCGACCTGCGCCCAATAGGCTTCAAGCACCATGCGCTGCACCCGCCCGCGATGGTCAACATGGCGGATGGAAAGCCCGGTATCGGTCAGCAAGACCATTTCACTGACGCGGCGAGACGCCCTGGCATGCCAAAGCAGCGCGGCCAGCACCGCGCCAACCTCAATCCCAATGAAGGGCAGCACCGGCCAAGCGCCCAAGGCGTAGAAAACGGCCGCTGGAATAAGAGCCGCGACCATGAGCAAGCAGGCCAGCACCCGAAAGCCGCGCTGCGTGAAGCTTTGCGGCGGGGTGGAAAAGGCCTCGAAAAAGATGGTTTCAGGGGGGGGTGCCATCGCGGGCAAGTCTAGGTCAAAATGCCCCATAGACGCCATGCCCAGCCCGAAACCCGACCACGGAACCGCCCGCGCCCCGCGCCGCGCCCGCCTGATGCCGAAAGACCAGGCGGCAGCCTTCCTGCGCGCCTTGGCGCAGGGCAACCCCGCGCCGGAGACCGAGCTTTTCTATACCGATCACTTTTCGCTTCTGGTGGCGGTGGTGCTCTCCGCACAAACCACCGATGCGGCGGTGAATAAATGCACGCCAGGGCTTTTCGCGGCCGCGCCCACCCCCGCCGCCATGGCGGCCCTGGGCGCTGAGGGCATTGCGCCCTTCATCCGCCGGATCGGGCTATGGCAGGCCAAGGCGCGCAATGTGGCGGCGCTGGCGGCACAGCTGGTGGAACGCCATGGCGGCGAAGTGCCGGCGGAACGCGCCGCTTTGGAAGCCCTGCCCGGCGTGGGGCGCAAGACCGCCAATGTCGTGCTGAATGTCGCCTTCGGGCAGGATACCATGGCGGTGGATACCCATATCTTTCGCCTGGGCAACCGCACGGGCTTGGCCCCCGGCAAGACGCCGCGGGCAGTGGAAGAGGGCCTGGTGAAGCGCTGCCCGCCCGAATTGCTGCGCGATGCGCATCACTGGCTGATCCTGCATGGGCGCTACATCTGCAAGGCGCGGGCGCCGGAATGCTGGCGCTGCCCGGCGCGGGCTTTGTGTAATTACCGCGACAAAGTGCTCGCCCCGCCTCTGTAAAATCGATAGCGCGCTATCTATTTGCATCCTAGGCATTCCGGGATTAGCCTTCCCGCATGCCCGACGGGTCAGATATTTCCCAAGCGCGCTGGCGGCTTGGTGTGGCCATTGCCCAGATTGCGCGGCGCTGGCGCGTGCGGCTGGATCAGCGAATCCTGCCCTTTGGCCTCACGGAATCGCGCTGGCTGGTGCTGCTGAGCCTCGCCCGGCGCGGTGATGGCGTGACGCAAAAGGATTTGGCCGGGCGCTTGGCGGTGGAAGGCCCCACCATGGTGCGCACGCTGGATTGGCTGGAAGCCCAGGGCTTTGTGGAACGCCGCGCCGCCCCAGGGGACCGCCGGGCCAAGACCATTCATTTGACCGAAGCGGCGCGCCCGGTGCTGCAACAGATTGAA